>JAZSOI010000030.1:0-27366 GCA_045536835.1 Christensenellaceae bacterium | reverse complement strand
TAGAAACGAGCAAGGCGGTTATTCTAGCCAAAGTACGGTACTCCTTGTACGGAATCTTTAACTAATTACCGCAAAGTTTTTTAAACTTATTTAAGGCGTTAGAAACGAGCAAGGCGGTTATTCTAGCCAAAGTACGCGTACTCCTTGTACGGAATCTTTGGCTAAATAGCCGATTTGCGAAGTTTATAACGACTTAAATAAAGTTTTTGAAATCTTTCTTTAACCGTTCAACTATCTTCTTTTCTAGGCGAGATATGTAGGACTGAGATATACCAAGCAAATCGGCTACTTCTTTTTGCGTGAGTTCTTCCGTTCCACCAAGACCAAAGCGTAGGCGCATTATCTCGCGCTCTCTACTTGAAAGTTTTTCAAGTGCTACCTTTAAAATCTTTAATTCTTCGCTTTCTTCAGTAGTTTTATAAACGATTTCAGGGTCAGTTCCTAAAACGTCGCTAAGTAACAATTCGTTGCCTTCGTAATCGACGTTTAATGGCTCGTCAAAGGATATTTCGCCTTTTATTTTCGACACCTTTCTAAGGTGCATTAGTATCTCGTTTTCAATGCAACGAGACGCGTATGTTGCAAGTTTAATATTCTTATCTAAGTTGTAGGTGTTCACCGCTTTTATAAGCCCTACGCTACCGACGGAAATTAAATCGTCAAGATCGACTCCCGTGTTATCAAACTTCCTTGCAATATAAACTACTAACCGCAAATTATGTTCTATAAGGTCGTTTTTAACGCTTTCATCACCCAAAGTTAACAGTGAAAGTTTCTCCGCTTCTTCTTCAACGGTGTACGCTAGCGGCAAAGTTTCACCACTGCTTAGATAGTGAAGTGAATTTTCAGTTTTTAGTAGTTTTTTAATTAACTTTTTTAATTTTTCAAGTACTAACATAGTCTCTCCTACATAAGTTCGGGGTGCAATAAAAGTTCGTAATCAGTGCTATTAAAACCAAAGTTTGAAACGCCTAAGAGTACGTTATTAAATATATTCACGGTGACGCCGTTATATATCAAAAGTTTATCAATTACGAAAAGTTCCATATCTGCCGTACCAGACACCGTGTCGAACGCCATTTTAGACACGCTCTTTTTTATTCCGCTTTCCTTTATTTTTTTATATAGCGAAGTTGAGCATACTACGATGGGAAGCCCTGAACGCGCGTCGTAAAGAGAGTTTCCACTATCGAAAAAACCTTTGATTTTAAACTTTTTATCGTTGATAACTAGTATACAATTCCTTAAAAACGGACGCAAATTTCTCTCTTTTACAAGTGCTTTCCCAAGTTTTATTAGCGCTTTATTCGTTACGTAAATTACAAGGACGGTTACGCCGACTGGCATTAAACTATCGTAGTGTAAAATAAAGTAATTTTCATAATCTATCCCTAAAAGTAAAAATAAGGCAATTATAAAACCACCACTTAAAAAAGTTAGCGTTACGAATAGGAAAACGGTTAGAAGATATCTTTTTACGTTTATAAAACTTCCGCATATATAAACCATCAAAAACGCAAGAGATATTTTTATTAAAATTAGGTATATTTCTAATAGGTTAAAAAGCGGAATACAAATGGCAACGAGCGTTCCAACTAGCGCCGACACTCCCCTTAAAAAGAACTTGCTTTTAACGTGGGCTAAGCGCGTTGCAGTTTGCAAAAGAATATAATTTATAATTATATTGTCGATAAACGCATACTCGATATACACACTCATAACTTAATCGTAGCAAATTTTGGCAATAAAAAAAGAGTACATTTTGTAAAAAAGTACTCTTTTTTGTTGTTTATACTTTTAGTGTTCGTGCTTTAAAAACGGGAAGGTTGCAGATTCGCCTCTTACGTTTTGAAGGCTCTTGTCAGTTTGAGCGGTGGTAACTTTGGTGTAACCTTGAGTTCCCTCAACCGTAGGCTTTGGACCAACTGAATATCTAATATCAGTTCCGTTTGCAGTTCCTAAGGTAGAAACGTTTTTATCGGTATCTAAAACGACTATTTCTCTAACTCTTACGCTCGACGAGAAACCAAATCTTAACTGACCTAAGAAATCGCTCTTAGTAACGTCCAACGTGCCGTTATATAGCCTAAACCAACCGTCTTCGTCTTTCTTGATGTCTTTCTTTGAAAAAGTTTTTTCTTTGATAAGATAGGTTTTAAGTTCGTAACCCTTTGAAAGAGTTATGGTAAGTTCATCCGCTTCAACGTCAGAGAAATTTATCCAAATTTCAGATACGGACGTTACGCCTGACGTACCGCCTACAGTTGAAACGTGAACGTCAAGGAAAGAATATAAAACTTCGCCAGTTTCTTTGTCCTTTTGAAGTTCAACTTGATAGTAGGCGTTTGGAGTGCCTTCCCCGTCGTAACTACCGTTAAAGGTTGACTTTACGAACTTGTGATAAACCTTGGGATTTGCAGGCGCAAGCGAGTCGATAAAGAAAAGCGACGACGTAACTATTGCTGCAAATACCACGAGTGTTATCAAAGCAACGAGTGGTTTTTTAAGTTTTCTTTTCTTTTTAGCGGGCTTAGTAGAAACTTCTTTTTTTATCGGCTTTTTCGCAGGAGCACTAGGCTTAGCGGTTTTAGAAACGACGTACTTTGCACCGCAATTAGAACAAACGATTGCTTCTGCTCCGTCTTCAAAAGAAATTACTTCACCACATTTTTTACATTTTACTTTTTGCATTATATCTTATCCCTTAGTTAATTTTTCGAGTTCTCTCATAAAGGTTGAAATATCTTTGAACGAACGGTAAACGGACGCAAACCTAACGTATGCAACCTCGTCAATTTCTTTAAGTCCGTTCATAACCATTTCACCTATTTCCTTAGAAGTGATTTCTTGATCGAGAGAGTTGTATACTTGCTTTTGAATATCTTCAACCAAGTTATCAATCTTAAACATAGGAACGGGGCGCTTTTCACAAGCCTTTATGATACCGCTTTTAATCTTGCCGGCGTCGAACATCTCGCGAGTACCACCCGACTTGATAACTAAAACCGGAGTCGTTTCAACAGTCTCGTAAGTCGTGAAACGCCTACCGCAACCGGTGCACTCACGCCTACGGCGTATCATAGTGTTTTCATCGGTGGAACGAGAATCGATAACCTTACTCTCGATGCATCCGCAATACATACATTTCATAATTATTTCTCCTAACTATTATATTGTAACACTTTTAAGTAATTTTGCAAGCGTTTGAACGAAAAAACAGCCTTATCTCTTGTTTTTGCCAGCGTTTTTGTGAGAAGATAAACCCTTTTTGTAAACTTCCGTTCCGCGAATAAACCTTTTAGTGCCCTTTGGACTTTCTACTTTGCTAGGTTTTTTCGCTTCGACTTTCTTTTCAAGCGCACACAAAGCATACGCTTTGTTTACTAAATCTTTGTTCTTTGGAAGCCTATATTGAAGTAAGGCGCGTTGAAGTTGCTTGTCCGCCTTATCCTTTGGAACGAACACTGGCTTTAAAGTGTCGGGGTCGATACCCGTATAGTACATACACGTTGACCGAGTGGACGGCGTTGGATAAAAGTCTTGAACTTGTTCGGGCATGTATTTTACGCTCTTTAAGTAATCGGTTAGCATTACCGCGTCTTTCAACTCACAACCTGGGTGAGAAGATATAAGGTACGGCACTAAAAACTGCTTTTTGCCGAGTTTTTCGTTTATTGATTTATACCTTTCTGCAAACTGCTTGTAAACGGAGAAGGACGGCTTGTTCATAACCTTTAAAACACTGTCCGACATATGCTCGGGCGCAACCTTTAACTGCCCCGATATATGATGCTTAACGATTTCTTCCATAACCGTTTTGTCTTTCTCGTATAAAAGATAATCATACCTTATTCCGCTACGGATAAACACCTTTTTAACGCCTTCAACACGTCTTGCCTTTCTTAAAAGATTAATAAAACCGCTATGGTCAACTTTTAAGTTGGGGCAAGGCTTGTTGCCTATACAGTATCTATCCTTGCAGACGCCTTTGCACTTTTGCTTGTCGCACGCAGGCTCTCTAAAATTTGCGCTAGGGCCTGAAAGATCGTGGATATAGCCTTTGAAATCTTTGTCTTTCGTTAAAAGTTCAATCTCACTTAAAATGCTCTCGTCACTTCTCTTTTGGATAACTCTACCCTGATGATAGTTTATCGAACAGAACGAACAACTGCCGTAGCAACCCCTGTGCGAAACGACGGAAAACTTAACTTCTTCAATAGATTTTATTCCGCCCTCACTATCGTAGATAGGATGCCAAGTGCGCTCGTAGGGCAAGGCGTAAACGAAGTCCATTTCCTTTTCGGTAAGAGGAAATTGCGGTAAGTTTTGAACGACTATCTCGCCGTTTGGCTGTTCTTGAAAGATAACGTCCGCATTATACGCATCAGTGTTTTTAGACTGCTCTCTAAACGCCTTTGCATATTCGAGTTTATTTTCTAAAATAACGCTATAAGACGGTAATTCTATGTATCCTTTATCTATTAGCGACTGTTTCTTATCGCTTGAAACCTTGTAAACCGTTCCGCGAACGTCGGTTATTTTACTGAGCGGAACACCCCTTTTTAAAAGGCTTAAAATATCAAGGAAAGGCTTTTCCCCCGCACCGTAAATAAGAAGGTCTGCACCGCTCTCGGTAAGTTGCGATTCTTTTACTGTATCCGCCCAGTAATCGTAGTGAGCAAAGCGCCTAAGAGATGGTTCAACACCACCTATTATTACGAAACTATCGGGAAATAGTCTCTTTAAGGTTTTAGTATACACCGTTACTTGCCTATCGGGGCGCTTACCTTGTTTGGACTTTGGCGAATACACGTCGCCGTCACGCTTTTTCTTTGCGACGGTGTAGTTGTTTACCATACTGTCAACCACACCACCGGAAACTAAATAGGAAATCTTGGGAACTGGCAAGTTAAAATATTCCGCGTCCGTTATCGGCTGTGGAATAATGCCTATGGTAAAGCCTTGGCTCTCGATTAGGCGAGAAATTATTGCGTGGCCGTAAGTTGGGTGATCCACGTACGCGTCCGATGAAATCATAACGAAGTCAAGATCTCCCGCCACTTCTTTTTTGCTTATAGGTAAAAACATAATTACGCCTTAACTTATCATACTAAAAGTATGATGTTACTCGTTAAAATTTTAGTTATAGTTTACTTTTTAGCAGTCAACTGCTATTCTTTTTCTCTTATGGCAATTCAAAAAAAGCAAGCGACCGCCACTTCCCCACCTAAGAGAAAGGTTACCGATAAAAAGATACTTCTATCTGGAACGCTCGGCGGTGCGCTAGGCGTTTATATATCCACCTTTATTTTAAAATACCGCCGTGACAGTATTTTAATAATGGTTTTAATGCCACTTCTCGTCGCCGTTACCCTTTACGGCATTATAACTGCCTTTATTTACGGTTTTTGGATTCAGTGATAAAATTTCTTATCTTTACGGCGAGTTTTTCGCCTATTCCGTCCGTTTCTGCAATCTCTTCAACCGATGCTGATATTAAAGCGGAAACGTCTTTAAACTTATCCATAAGCGCGTCGCGTTTAACCTTTCCTATTCCGTCGATTTCGGTTAGGAAGGACTTTAAACTGCGCTTGTTTCTCAAACTTCTATTAAAGGTTATCGCAAAGCGGTGCGCCTCGTCGCGAATTCTTATTAGCATTTGTAAAGCCTTGTCCGACTTTGGAAAGCAAATAGGATCAATTTTATCTAGAAGATATATTTCTTCTTCCCTTTCAGCCAGCGAAATAAGGTCGATACCAGTTATCTTCATCTCGTCAAACACTTGCTTGACGGAAGATAATTGCCCCTTGCCACCGTCGATAATTATAAGGTCTGGGCGGGAGAATTTTTCTTCTTCGCTAGTTTCAAGTTTTGAAAGCCTTCTCCTTAAAACTTCTTGCAAGGACGCAAAATCGTTGTTTCCCTCAACCGTTTTAATCTTAAATCGCCTATACGAATTTTTATCGGGCTCGCCGTTTGTAAACACTACCATCGAGCCGACTTTATCAACGCCTGAAATGTGCGAGATATCGTAGCATTCCATTCTCGACGGAATTTTACTAAGGTTAAGTTCCTTTTTGAGCCTTAGCAAAGAAAGTTCTCGAACTTCATGCTTTCTAACTATTTTGTCGATATACTTATTAAGGTACTCTTCGGCGTTCTTTTTAGCCATGTCTAGTAGGCTTTTCTTAACCGCCTTTTCAGGAACGGTAAAAGTAACTTTTTTACCTGCAAGTTCACATATTTTCGCTTGCAAAACTTCACTAACTTCACACTCGGTTATAATCTCGTCGGGAATTTCTCTACCGCCTTCGTAAAAGACGGACAAAAACTCCCCTAGACGTTCTTCGCCCTCTCCTGAAAAGGTTTCGGCTTGATAGCACTTAACGCCCATAGACTTTCCCGCTCTAACGAAAAGTACGGCAATGGACGCGAACAGTCCGTCGCTCTTTATCGAAATGACGTCAGCCGTGATAAAGCGGTTGAGCGCGGTTATCTTCTTTTCTTTAATCTTTTTTAAAACGTCAAGCCTATCCCTTATTGCAAGCGCCCTTTCAAACTCTTCGTTTTTAGCAAAGGCGTGCATTTTGTCGGTCAAGGTCTTTTCGGCAACGTCGTCGTTTCCAGACAAAAAGTCTATTGCTCCCTTAACGCTCTTTAAGTATTCTTCTTTTGAACACTTCCCCGAGCACGGCGCTAAACAAAGCCCTAAGTGATAGTTTAAACACTCTCTCTTTTGAAGTTTTCCACTAAAATTTTTTTGGCACGGGCGTATTTTGTACGCTTCTTTTACTATATCTAAAACGTCGTTTACCGATATTGAAAGCATGTACGGACCGAAATACTTCGCTCCGTCTTTTTTAATTCTTCTAGCAACGGTAAAGCGCGGAAATTCTTCCTTTAAATCAACGCGGATATATGGGTAACTCTTATCGTCTTTTAAAAGTATATTGTACTTAGGCTTGTATTTTTTGATAAGGTTGTTTTCCATTGAAAGCGCGTCTCTTTCGGTATGCGTGATGACGTAATAAAAATCGTCAACACTTCTAACCATTTGAGAAACCTTTTCAGTTTTTAGTCCGTTTCTAAAATACTGCGTTACCCTATTTTTTAAGTTTTTTGCTTTGCCAACGTAAATAACCGTTCCATCTTCCCCTAGCATAACGTAAACGCCCGGGGACTTAGGAAGTAGTTTTACCTTGCTTTCAATTTCTTCTCTCATCGCTTAACCTTTTTAAGATTTCCGCCTTATCGTTTGATATTTCATCAAACATAACTAAATTTAGCGCCCTTTCAAGCGCGTGCTTAATATCTTCGCCACTAAACCCTATCGCCTTTAAATCGTTGCCGTTAACTTTTAACTCTTTTAGCGTAAAGCACTCGCCGTTATCTAAAATATCGTTTATATTATCTAAAAAATCAAGGGCGAGTTTTTCTCTAACAATTGCGTATTTACTAGCGTGCGCAAGCCCGTCCCCCACCTTTACGAGTGCGAGTTTTTTAAGCGTTTCCGCGCCGTATTCGTTTAGAAGTTTTTTAATCTCTCCGCGTGAAATTTCAGTTTTCACGTCGTGCAGATAAATTAAATCGTTGCAAAGTTTTATTAGTTTATTATCGGCTTTAAGTCTTTTTAAAATATTTACCGCAGTTTTAGCACTTTTGGGTTGATGACCGTAGAAATGCCCAACTCCACTTTTATCAACGCTGTAACACGACGGCTTTTCAACGTCGTGAAGAAGTAGCGCCCACCTAACGTATTTATCAGTTGCTGAAAGTGCTACGCTCTTTACGGTGTGCTCGTACACGTCGTACGCGTGAAACTTGGTGTTTTGAGAAAATCCATCGCATAGTTTTAGTTCTGGAATAACTTCAAAAAGTACTTTTTTATGCTTTAATAGTACTCTTTCCACACCTTTTCCCATTAAGGTTTTAGTAAGTTCAGTAAGAATTCTCTCAACGGAAACGTTTTTTAATAGGTGCGCCTTTTCTTCCATCGCCCTTGCCGTTTCCAAATCAATCTCAAAGTCTAAAACGGATGCAAACCTAAGCGCCCTTAAAATGCGCAAAGCGTCTTCTTCAAAACGCTTTTCGGGATCGCCAACCGCCCTTATTATCTTGTTTTTTAAATCTTCTTGCCCACCGAATAAGTCTATCAAATTCTCTCCGTCAAACGCCATTGCGTTAACGGTGAAATCACGGCGAAGTAAGTCGTTTTTAAGGTCTTTAACGAATTCCACTTTCTCGGGGTGGCGATTGTCTAGATACTTTCCGTCCACCCTAAAAGTCGTAACTTCAATGAGTTCTCCTAAACTGTTGACCGTTACCGTTCCGTGTTTGATACCAGTTAAATACACTTTAAAGTCCTTAAAAACTTCTAGCATTTCGTCGGGCGTAGCACTAGTCGTAACGTCCACATCGAAAAGGGGAAGACCTAACAAATTATCGCGCACGAAACCACCCACGGCGTAAGCCTTATAGCCGTGTTCGTTAAGCGTTTTTATTAGTAATTTTGCCCCTTTAGTAAGTTCCATTATAAATTCTTTGCTATCTCCGATATTTTTCTTAAACGATGGTTTAAACAACTCTTTGAAACGCCTGCAATCTTAGCCATTTCGTCAAGCGTTGCGTCGGTGTTTTCCAAGCGAAGTAAACACGTTTGTTTTAAAATGGGCGAAAGCGTGTCAAGCCCTATCGTCTCGTTGATAAGGTTTATTTCGCCAACTTGCTTAATCGACGCCTCTATCTGCTTTGAAATGTTTCCCATATCGCAGTTGCGCTTTCTATTCGTATCATTGTTCATAACCTTTTTAACGATTATGTCTTGAATTTCAAAACCGCACTTTTTCGCGCCCATAAAGTGAAGAATTTCGCTTATTTCATCGCCGTTTTTAAAGTAGACGATAAAACTGTCTTTCCGCTCGGTAAGTTTAGGCATAAAACCAACGCTTGATAGAAGTTCCGCCACGCAAGACGCTGTTTGATACTTAGAAAATACGAATTCTAAGTGGTAACTCGTTGAACTTTTACCCGCTCTACTTGGAACTGTTACCGAACCGCCACCTATAAACGCACCTATGATATACGCCCTTTTACAACAGTCGTTTTCAACTAGATACTTGTCCACGTTCAAATTTACCGATAAGCCCTGAACGCTCTCGGTGATAATGCCAAGTTCAGTTAAAATTTCCGTACTTTTACTGCTAACAAGTTGAGTTTTGTACTTAATTTTGCCGTTGAATTTATCTTTAAACTCGGTTACGGTTGCCGTAACGCCGTAAATGGAGTGCAAAATGAAAGTAAAGTAATCGTGCGCCTTTTTGTTTTCCGTCGCAAGTTCAAAGCCGACGTTTCCACCCGACACGAGTAGCGTTCCCGCACCGCGAATAAACGCCGAAAGAGCCGAGACTTTGCAACAAGGCTCGGTTAATTTTTTTGATAAAATTTCTTCCTTAACGCGTTCGGTGAAGGTCATAATTACATCTTCCTCTTAAATTCTTGAAATCTTGAAAAACTAGGTAGTTTTCCGTCGATATTAACGATTCTATCAAGCGGAATACCAACTCTTTTGATAAGATCTTCGGCTTGTCCTATAACGCCGATTTTTTCGGGGGAATGCGCGTCGCTATCGATAACGAACTTAACGTCCGTTTTCAAAACTTGTTCCCATTCACTATCTTCTAAATGTTTCTTTCTCGCGTCGATTTCAAAAAGCGTTCCGTAATCGGCGCAACATTTAGCAACGTCGTATGCGTTTATGAACGCACAAAACCCGGGGTGCGTTAAAATATCTATGGGGTTTTGTTTTATGGCGTTTATATAAACCTCGGTGTTTCTCTTTATCAAACTCTCGCTAGGGCGATGAAAATGCCTAGCGGTAAAGTTTTTGCCAAACAGCATAAACCACTCTTTGAGTTTATCGTAAGCGATAAGTTTGTGAATACCAGCAAGGTACACGTCCATATACTCGATATCTTTATCTTTCATATCCGTTTTACCGCTTACGCCAAGTATATTTGATTCAACGCCTAGTAAAACATCCACACCCGTTTCTCTGCTTGCTTTTTCGCAAAGTTCTTTCATAAGGGGTACTTTTTTACTCTTGATACCGTAAACGGTATGACCGTGGCCGTGGTCGGTTATTGCGAGTTTTAAAAGCCCGCGTTCCTTTGCCTCTTGAGCGTTTTGTAGTATCGTTCCTTTGCCGTGACTAAACACGGTGTGGGTGTGAAAATCTCCCGTTAATTTCATTAAAATTCTCCAACGTAACTTAATTCTTCGTTAAGTCTTATCTGCTTTTTCTTGTAAACTTCGTCTTTTATTAAATTTATTAGACGGTAAATATCTTGCGATGTAGCGTTAGTTTCAGCAATGATAAAGTTTGCGTGCTCGCTAGATACCCTTGCACCGCCAACGCTAAACCCTTTCAAACCGCACTCGTCTATTATCTTTCCTGCAAAATACCCTTCGTTTTTAAACACCGAACCGCAGTTTCTACCCTTTGGGTTACGGCGGATATTTTGATAATTTTTAATCTTTTCTTCAAGTTCGTCCGTCTCTATCGGGTTTAAGGAAAAACACACCTTTATTATTGCCTTTTTTTCCGTTAAAAACCTGCTCGTTCTATAACCGAAACGACAGTCGTTTTTACTAAAAGTTCCATCTTCCGCGACGACGTAACGAACTAAATCGCCAACGCTTTTTCCGTAGCAACCTGCGTTCATGCAAACCGCTCCGCCAACGCTTGCAGGGATACCAACTGCAAACTCAAGACCACCCAAAGAGTTAAGCGCCAAATCTTTTATAACCGTTGAAAGTTTAACTCCACTTTCAGCGATATATAAATTTCCGCTTTGGCGAGTTTTGGTCATAAAATCGGTAAAGATTACAGCACCTTTAAACCCCTTGTCGCTAACTAGCAAATTAGTGCCTGCACCAACCGTTTCCAAAGGGCAAAATTCCCTTAAAATCGATACCGCTTTTAAAAACTCTTCTTCGCTTTTTGGAAAGACTGCAATATCGCAATTCCCACCGGTTTTATATCTCGTGTGCTTGCCGAGTGGATAATTTAATTCAAACTCAATTTTATCAAGAAGGGGGATAACCTGAGAGTAATTTTCACCTAAACCCATTACTTTCTCCTTTATTTTACTACATTTATCAAATTTTTACAACTGTTTACGATTATATCGTAATCTTCACACCTATCTATGCCGTCAAACGCTTTGTTTTTTAGCAAATCAAAGTTATCTTTCGTGGAAAACGGAATAAAAGTATATTCGTTTTTTACCCCTTCGTACGATGAAAAAATCTCATCGCCTGAGTATAGTTTTACGCCCGTAGTTGAAAACATCGAAAGGTTTACTAATTTTTGTTGAACTTTATCCGTCAGCATATATTTTATAAATTCGTTTGCGTAATAGAAATTTTTATGCTCGCTTGTGGTTATTGAAAAATACTGAAACAAATCGTTATAACTTTCTATCGGCGTTGCGGTAAAATCTACGTTCTTATTTTGAAGCCTAACTATATCTCGCTGAGTGCCTATCATCGTTGCGTTTGATGAAAGAGTAAAGCGAACGTAGGCGTCTTGAACGCTTAGCCTTATAACTTTTTCCGCTTTGGCGTTTGAAAATAAGCAAGCCGTCTCAGAAGAAAAATAGTCGCCATCTGGTAGAATTAGTTCGCCATCTCCCGCCCCTTTAACTATCTTAAAATATCCACCTTTAAGGTAAGCAACTGCGTAGCGTTTATTGCCGACGCTTCCGCCATCTTTCACGGAAAAGTTTATCTCTCTAGCATAATTTTCAACGCCTAAATCGCAACCGCCAAATGATACTATATCTGGGTGTTTTCCGCCTTGTAGCGCAGTTTTTATCCCTTCAACCGAATAGTTTGAAACGAGAAAATAAACTCCTTTATGCTTGCTTGTAAAGTCGCTTGCTATCTCTCTTAAAAAGGAACATCTACTGCCTTTTCCACCCTCAAACGCGTCCACGTGCCAAACGGTTATAATTGTGCTATCGCTCTTATTTTCACTAGTTTTTCGCACGAGTAAAAACGGTGCGCTTATAACAATTAGTGACGTTAAAACGGCAAAGATTACGGTTGCTACTTTTTTCATACTTATAGTTATTATTAAACTATTTTATTTATGCAACAAAAAAACCGCCTACGTCACCGTAAGCGGTTATTTTATTTAATTTTTAGTCTTCTAAATATTCGCTTTTAACACCGTGATAGTACTTAGAACTGTAATATCCACCGTAACTAGACGAACCTTTACCAGAATTTTTATAGGTAACGACCGTACCTAAAATATTAGCGTTTGCCTTTAACATAAGTTCGTACGCATCTTTAAGTTGTGAACGGCGAGTAACGCCTATGCAAGCGACGAAAATTACCATATCGCTAAGCGCTGAATAGTGAATATAATCGGAAACTAAAAGCACTGGCGGACAGTCAAAAAGTATAACGTCGTACTCGTCTCTAAGTTCTTGAATAAGCGTTTTAAACTTATCCGACATAAAGATGATAGACGCGTTGTTTATCGACTTACCGCGGTTTACAACGTCAACCCCAACCTCAGTCTTTTTAACCAACTCGTCTTTTTTACACTCGCCAAGCATAAATTCGGAAATGCCTTTTACGTTTTGAACTTCAAAAACCTTGTGAACCATAGGTCTTCTAAAATCAAGGTCGACTACGCAAACTTTTTTACCACTACTTGCAAGCGCAACCGCTGTGTTTGCTACGACCGTTGACTTACCTTCGCCAGATACCGCCGACTCAAACTGGAATACTTTGTTCTTGCCGTTATCGGACGAGAAGATAATATTATCTTTAAGCCTACTGTAATTTACCGCGCCACCGCTAACTCTGTTGACTACTATTTGAGGAACTTCATCGTCTTTTAACGATTTTTTAAACAATCTTTTCTTAACCATTGTCAGCCCCCCTCTTAGCATACTTATCACGTTCGTTAGCTGAAATATCTACAGTTGCAATAATTTGGTTATTCGTAATACTTTCGATTTGTTCTTTGGTCATAACGGTATCGCTTAAAAGTCTCTTAACGATAACGACTATCACCGAAACGATAAAGCCTAAAACCGTTGCTAAAAGTACGGTCTTTGCTCTGCCGGTAGACACAGTTACGTCTTGCCAGTCGGCGTTAGAATAAATGTTGATTTTATCTTTTAAATATCCCGCTTGAACGTCACCAGAATCGATAGTTTCAATGCTCTTTAAAACGTAATCGTTCAAAGTTTTAGCAACGCGCCTTTTAATCTCTTCGGGATCGCCACCGTGTTCTCTATAAGTATACGTTATAGAAAAATACGGCGATTCTTCAATGATACTAAAACTCAACGAACCGGACAAATAGATGCCTGCTTTTGCGGCTTCGCTCACAACTTCGTTACTCGTTAACACCTTGCTAATTTGGGGAACGAGCATAGCACAGTATTGATAAGCCATATATTCTTGAAGTTTTTCAGTTGAATTGTCTTCTTCAAAATAAACTTCGTCGGTAAAAAGATACGCGTCAACCGTCGCAGTATACGTGGTCTTTTTATAACCTACTGCGTAAGCTAATCCCAGCGATGCAAAAAGGATAGTGATTAAAATCATCCAAACGATGCCTTCGCGCAAAATCTTAAATACGTCAGCTACCGAAAGCTTACTTTCTTTTTCCGTATAGGAATTTTTTTGCTCTTCGTACATTTGTAACTCCTTAAAGTTAATCATTAACATTATATACTTATATAATCAATAAGTCAAGTGGTGAAAATTACTGTTTTTTTCCCTTTTTTAAACGAATAGACTTAATTTGATTTTCAAAGCCGTGATCAGTTGGCTCGTAGAAAACTTGACCGCGCACTTTTTTAGGAAGATATTCTTGCTCTACGTATTCGCCGTAATTATGGGGATATTTATACTCGGCGCTAAGTTTCTTCCCTTCGTCGCTTAAATACGACGGGTTGATAAGGTACGGCGGAATATCGTCGTCACGAATTTCAGTAGCAGCTTTTTCCGCCTTTTGCATAGCAACTACCACGCTGTTAGACTTGTGCGTTTCGCAAACGTAGATTATCGCCTGCGATAGGGGAATTAAACCTTCGGGCTGACCTATGTTTTGAAGTGCGGTCATCGCGCTAGTTGCAATAACCAAGGCGTTCGGGTCGGAAAGCCCAACGTCTTCTGCCGAGTGAACGACTAATCTTCTAGCAATAATCATCGGGTCAAGCCCCGCTTTGATTAGGCGTTGACTATAGTATAACGCAGCGTCGCTATCACTGCCCCTAAGGCTCTTGCAAAACGCCGATAAAAGATGGTAATAACCGTTTTCATCGACCGATAGGGCCTTTTTTTGAATAGATTGCTCTGCGTCTTTTAAAGTTATTTCTATTATTCCGTCTTCGTTTACGGGGGTTGTGAGCGCGGCGAGTTCAATGGCGTTATACGCCGTTCTTAAATCGCCTGCGGAAGTCATTGCGATGTGATTGTACGCCTCTTCACAAACTTTCAAGTTCATATTTCCAAGCCCGCGCTTTTTATCTTCAACCGCTTTTTTGAGTGCGTTTTTAATAATTTCAGTCGACAGGCTTTTAAACTCGAAAACTCTGCACCTAGAAATGATAGCCGGCGTCATTGCAACGTAGGGGTTTTCAGTAGTTGAACCTATGAAAGTTATCGTTCCCTTCTCAATGGACGGAAGTAAACTGTCTTGTTGCGTTTTGTTAAAGCGGTGGCACTCGTCTAAGAGTAAATAAGTGCGCTTGCCGTAAAGCCTTAAATTATCTTCCGCTTGCTCAATCGCCTTTTTAACGTCGGCAACGCCACTAGTTACCGCGTTTAACTTAACGAAGTTTCCACTCGTTGAGTTTGCAATAATATTTGCAAGCGTTGATTTGCCAGTTCCCGGTGGACCGAAAAATATGCAACTGCCGAGTTTATCGGAAATTATTGCCCTTTTAAGAAGGCTACCGTCGCTAGCGATATCGGCTTGACCTAAAAACTCTCTCAAAGTTTCAGGCCTCATTCTCTCAGCTAGGGGAATTGATTCGTTTTTACTTTTTTCGTTTAAAGTGTCGAAAAGTGTGTACATAATTACCTATTTTTTTAATATATTTTAGTATGAAAAACGCCGTAAAGTTCAATAAAGAAAAGTTTCTAAACTACTCTCTTGCGCTTGTTTTAACATTTTTAATCGTTACCCTGTCAATTTTCCCAAACGTCTATTCAAAAACGACGCTCGATGGAATTTTACTTTGGGCTACCGCCGTTTTACCGTCGATACTCCCTTACTTTTTCCTAACCGCCCTGCTGACTAAAACCGGCGTGCTGTCTAGTTTTTGCAACGCGTTTACGCCACTTACTAAAAAAGCGTTAAGGTTGGGTGGAATTTCTATCTACGCATTTTTAACTAGTATACTTTCTGGATACCCGATAGGTAGCAAAATAGTTGCAGACCTAAAAGAGAAAAACGCAATTTCGCTCGGCGAAGCGTCAAGGCTAAGCCTACTTGCGTCAACGTCAGGCCCTCTGTTTATTATAGGAGCGGTGGGAAATGCTATGTTTCAAGACAGAACCGTTGGATTTATTTTATATCTATGCCACGTTCTGTCCGCAGTTATAACCGCTTTAATTTTTAGAAACGCAGGCGGAGATGAACTTAATTATTCCCAAAAGTTTCTAACCGAAAAAGACGACAATGCATTGTACGAAGCAGTCTACTCTTCAGTTATATCTGCACTCGTCGTAGGCGGATTCGTAAGCGTGTTTTTCGTTATATCAAAAATTTTAACCGACTTTAAAATTTTATATCCCTTAGCGCTTCTTTTCGACGCTATTTTTGCTCCTCTTTCAACTTTGGGTGGGGAAGGCTCTGCCTTTTCCGTTGGGCTTATAGAATTTACCAAAGGCTCGATGATGTTATCACAAATAGGAACTAACCCACTAACCGTTTCCCTCTCGTGTTTTTTAATAACCTTTGGCGGACTGTCGGTTATTTTCCAGTCTCTTTCTTTTTTAAAAAAAGCAGGTGTAAACTCTATATTTTTTACGCTTGGAAAATTAGTTCAAGCAACAGTTTCTTTCGTTCTTTGCTATTTTAGTTGTCTAATCTTCTTATGATATCGATAACGCTCTTTGAAAGCATATTATTAGCCGATAAGGCGGTTTTTAAATCTTTTTTAACTTCCGTTGAACTCACGTTTTTTAAGTTGGACTCACACGGAATATAAAGGGTTACAATGTCAGGATATAACGAGTGGTTAAACTCGTGCATGCGGTGTTCATACTCGTAATCCGTTGCGTTTCTAACGCCCCTTACGGTATAGATAACGCCTTCTTTCTTCATAAGGTCAACGAGCATTCCTTCGTGATAAACGACTTTAACGTTTTTAAAATTTTTGCATACAGCGTTTAACATTTCAAGCCTTGTTTGAACGGAAAAAGTCGTCTTTTTTTCGGCGTTTATGCAAAGCGCTACTATAACTTCGTCAAATAAAGACGACGCCTTTTCTATAACGTTTTCGTGCCCCTTAGTAACGGGGTCAAAAGTACCTGCAAACACACATTTTTTCATAACGATAACCTATAAAAATCAAAAATTGCAATACCGTATTTTCTACTGTCGTAAAGGTCGTAGCCACTAGCGGAAACGGAAAGCCTGTCCGCTTTATGTTCGTAGATAAACACACCGCCGTCGTTTAATAATTTTCTATCTAAAACTACCTTTAAAATATCTTCAATATTTGAAAATTCGTACGGTGGGTCGAAAAATATAATATCGAAAGTTTTGTCCGTTTTCTTTAAAAAATCAATAGCGAAACTTTTAACGAACGTTTCGGTTACGCCTATCGATAAAGCGTTTTCTCTTGCCAGTTTTAAACTATCACTTGAACTGTCAACGAAAAACACTTCACTTGCACCGCGAGAATAACTTTCAAGTCCAACCGAACCAGTACCCGAACACAAGTCTAAAAACGAGCAACCTAAAACTCTTTGCCCTAAAATGTTGAACAAAGACTCTTTCGCCCTATCTGACGTGGGGCGAATTTCATCGCCTTTAAACTCTTTTAATTTTTTACCCTTGTTTTTTCCGCCGATTATTCTCATATATAAATAATTTCCGCACGCTTTGAACACGAAGTTAATATTTCGTACGGTATAGTTTTGTATTTTTTTGCTAAATCTAAAGCGTTATCTAAAACTAACGCGTAATCGCTCGTTACTAGTCCGTCAACTACGGACAAGTCCATACAAAGCGGTGGAACGCATTTCCCACCACCCCTAAAAAATCCATCTGCATAACCGAGTCTTAATATGGTTACCGCTTCTTTATCGTATTTTTTACTGCCGTAAAGAAGCCTTTCGCCTTTCAAGTTTTTTCTAACGCCTAAAACTTTGGCGTAAACTTTCATAGCGGGCGTTAACGAAACGCCAGCACCGTTTATAGGCGAGTAGCCGTATATCATAAGCCCTGAGCGAACACCGTCGAATTTAAACTTATCGCCAAGAAGTATTCCACCGCTTGAAGATAGGTGCAAAATCGCCTTGTCGTCGTAACACTTGACGGGCTCTGCTAACTTTTTAAAAACCTTTAATTGCTCGTTTGAATATTTTCTATTACTCGGGTCGCCAAGATGAGAGTACGCTCCGCTAAGTTCTACGCTACCCGACTTTTTAATAATACTTATTATTTCACTAACTTCGCTTATCGTGCTTGCGCCTAGCCTATTCATTCCCGTGTTGAGTTTAAGGTGAATTTTTGCTTTTTTGTTTATTTTATGGCAAACGTCAACTATATCGATGAGCGAAAACTTATCGCAAACCGTAAGCGTTATATCGTTTAGAATTAGAGTATCCAAATACTCTTTCGGCGTTGGGGTTAATAGCAAAATTTCCTTGTCTATCCCCGAAATTCTAAGGTCTATCGCTTCGCTGATTAGCGAAACACAAAAACCGTCCACAACGGAATATAATAAGTTAGAAACGCCAACTAAACCGTGGCCGTACGCGTTTGATTTTACAACTGCGTAAAACTTTGTTTTATCGCCGATGAGCGTTCTTACCGTGCGCGCGTTGTCAATAATATTTTTGGTCGAAACTTTGCAAATAATCGGGCAAGACATATTTTAACTCCTTGCTTAATTATATGCAAATTTACCTTTGATGGTTATAAAAATTTAAGTCGATGGAAAAAATTACGTTATGAGTTTTTTTATAGGTGCACTAGTTGGAACGTTCGTTGGAGCAAACGTTGCACTATTAGTTACCGCGCTTATTGCGGTTAATAAAAAATAACTATTTTACTTCGCCATTATCAAGCGTTATCGTTTTGGTTGCAAACTTTAAAAACGACGGCTTGTGAGAAACTATAATCAACGTCTTTTTCAAGCCTATAAGGTTTTTAACCACTTCTTCTTCAGTCTTCGTATCGAGTGCGGAAGTGGGCTCGTCTAAAACGATGATAGGCGCATCGGCGTACACTGCCCTTGCAATAGCAAGGCGTTGTTCTTGACCTTCGGATAGGCGGAACTTTTCACCGAGAACGGTGTCTTCTTTAAACTCAAAACTTTCAACGGTAGAATAAAGCCCTGCCGTCTTTAAAGCAATTCTTAACTTTTCTTCGTCGTATTCCCTGTTGAATACGACGTTTTCTTTTACCGTTCCAGAAAATATCATATTTCCTTGCGGAACGAAGGAATAAAGCCCCTTAATTTCCGTCGGCGCATATTTATTTTCGTTACAATTAACGGTAATTTCACCGCTATCTATCGGGTAAAGCCCTGCTAAAACTTTAATAAACGTGCTCTTTCCTGCACCAGAACCGCCCTTAATAACTACTATATCTCCGTTATCAATGGTGAGCGAAACGCCCTTTAAAACTTCGCCCGAACCGTACGAGAACTGAACGTTATCTGCAACTACGCTTTCAAAACCGTTAACTTCTTTCTTTTCGCTTTCAAGCGAAGATATCTCGAATAACCTACTGCCAGATACGAGCATTTCAGCGTGAGCAGTAAAAAACCCACTAATTCCAGATATGGGCGCTTTTATTTGAAGAACTAGTTGTAACATCGCGGTTATTACGCCGAAGTTTATTCCGTTTGCGCCGTTATAAATTCCGTAAACGCCGTAGATTGCGGTAGCGGTGTAAAAGGCGGTAAAACATAAATTTATAACTAAGTTTACCATTGACGAGAAGTATCTCTCTTTAAGCCTTGCCCTTTTATAACCGTCAAACTTATCGTTTGCATTTTTAACGATTAAGTCTTCCGCGTTGAACGTTTTAACCGCCAAAGCGTTGGACGATACTTCGGCAATATACGACGACTGGTTTGAATTTTTTTCTCTCGACGATTTGTGAAGTTTTAAAACTATCTTTCTAACGCCGAACGAACAAATAACTATAACGACTGCAACCGCGAAAATAACGCTAGTAAACAACGGCTGTAAAGCAAATAACGCAACCGCCGTTCCTATAAGCCTTACCGCCGTTGCAACGACGTTTGGAAGTAAATTAGTCTTTACGCTTGCGACCTTTACTATATCCCCGTCAAGCCTAGAAACTAAATCGCCTGCTGAAAGTTTAGTAATCGTTTTAAAATCGCTCTTTATAAAACTTGAAAAAACTACGTCTCTCAACTTCTTTTCCGCGGTTACTTGGAGTTTATCCCCCATAAGCCTTACTAAAACGCCTAAAAGATAGGTTACTAAAACTATAATAATTAGCGCAACCGCAGGGTAAATTATGGGAAGAGAGTTTGACTTTTCAACGCTGTTTATAAGTTCTTTGACCGCAAGGGCAAAAATAACTGATAAAACTGCTTGAATCCCACTTAAAATAACGTAAGAGACAAACTTAAAACTCTTCGACGGCATAACGCTATCAATTTTTCGTAAAACGGTGTTTTTCATCGCAAACTCCCCGCGCAAATATTTATTAACTTATATTTTAACCTAAATATTGTAATAAGTCAATCGTGAAAGTTTTTTGTTTTTAACAAAAAGCCTTTATTTTATAGTTTTTTTGTGTTAGAATAATATAAAGCGACAATTAAAAAGGTGATTTATGGGTTACAATATCTCAACTATGCACATTTGGAGAATGTTCAACGGTGACTGCGAGTGCCCTATGTGCAAACTCAAACTTAAAACTGAATGCGACATTGCTGAACTTTACCTATCCGAAGCAGTTATGGAAGACGCCGAGCGTGAAAAGGTTAACAAGTACGGTTTTTGTAAAGACCATTACGACCTTTTGTATTCGGGAAGAAACAAGTTGGGGCTTGCCCTTCAACAGTCTACTAGACTTAGAAGAGTTGATAAACTCATAAAGCCCGTGGACGTTAAGAGTGCCGTTAAAGTTGCCAAAAAACTTCGTGAAGAAACTTCTAACTGCATAATTTGTATTCGTTTAGAAGACAATATGAAAAGGTATTTTGAAACAGTTGCAAGGCTTTACGGTGACGATGAAAAATTTAGAAAACAATTTTTAACCGTAAAGGGCTTTTGCTATCCCGACTATATTCGCCTAGTTGAAAATGCGCAAAAAGCAGGCAAATACGCCAAAGAGTTTTTAGACGTTTTGTACGAAAAGCAAAAAGCGTCCGCTGAAGAACTTCAAAAAAACTTGACCGACTTTACTATGGCGTTTGACTACCGTTCAAGTTCCCTTCCACCAAAGAGTGCGTCGATGAGTTTAGTTCAGGCGAGAATTAAGTTCTACGGTGAAAAATCAACGCTACCCGAAAGGAGATAAAATGAAAGACTTAATTAAAAATTCAGTACTTAAATACAAGCAAGAAGTTTACGACGCACAAGGCTATATTTGGGCTAACGCCGAGACTGGTTACAAGGAAGTTAAAACTTCTAAGTATATGGCTGAAATTTTTGAAAAACTAGGCTATAAGTTGAATTACACCGATAATATTCCCGGTTTTTACACCGTTATCGATACCGGTCGAGATGGCCCTGAAATATTAGTTTTAGCGGAACTTGACTCGCTTATAAACTACTCTCATCCCGACTGTAATAAGGAAACTGGCACGGTTCATTGCTGTGGTCACTCCGCTCAATGCGCTGCTATGGTTGGCATTGCGGGCGCGCTTAAAAATAAGGAAATACTCGATAAACTCTCAGGAAGAATTAGGCTTTGCGTAGTTCCAGCCGAAGAACTTATCGAGATTGAGTATAGAAACGAACTTATCGAAAAGGGAGTTATCAAACACCTTGGCGGTAAAGCGGAATTTTTATCAAGGGGTTATTTTGACGGAGTTAATATTGCTTTTATGCTTCACACTACGTCAGGCCACACTTTCGTTGCAAACAAAGGTGCGGTTGGTTGCCTTGCAAAGAGCGTTAACTACAAAGGCGTTTCCGCTCACGCTGGCGGTAGTCCTTGGAACGGCGTTAACGCTTTATACTCGGCAACTCAAGGCTTATCCGCAATTAATGCGATAAGAGAAACGTTTAAAGAAAAAGACGTTATAAGGGTTCACCCGATAGTTACCAAAGGCGGTGGCGCGGTAAACGCTATCCCTGACGACGTTACTATTGAAAGTTACGTTCGCGGTTCTTCTTTCGACGCTATTAAGGACGCTAACAAGAAGGTAAATCGCGCCCTTATCGGCGGTGCTCTATCGCTCGGTGCAAACGTTGACATTTGTGATACGCCAGGCTATGCGCCATACCTTAACGACACCACTTTAACTAGCCTTTACGAGCAGTCTGTTTTAGAACAAGGTTATGAGTATATCTACTACGACGTTATAGCGTCTGGCTCAACGGATATGGGCGACCTCGCTTGCGTTATGCCCATAATACACCACTACGCTCCCGGCGCAATAGGTACTTCACACGGCGAAAACTACTATATAAACGATAAGGACTTAGCGTGCGTTGGCTCGGCTATCGTTCAAGTTCAACTTATATATAACCTTTTAAAAGACGGCGGTAAAAACGCAAAAACCGTTATCGAAAACGCAAACGTTCCGTTTGCTAGCAAAGAAGAATACTTATCCTATCTTGATACCTTTAACTCAAAGGGCGATAGAATTGAATACGTAGACGACGGTGCAAAAATAAAATTGTAAAATTGACAAATTAAAAGGCGTGCTTGCTGATATTTGCAAGCACGCCTTATTTTATTTGGTTGATAACTTTTTTCTCTTAACTAGTTCTATAACTAAAAGTATAACGGCGTAAGCGCCAAAGTACATAGGTGCCATTACCCAAGCGGTGAGCGAAGTGTTTGATAGAAGCGGTTCTTTAATGTGGAAAGCGTCACTCATATCAAAAACGTGCATTAAGAACGCGCCAACGGTTAAATATGCCGTAAAACCAAAGAACGTTGCGTACCACTTTTTATAAGTTATATCTATTTGTTTAAACATAAGTAGTGCAACTACGACCATTGCCGAGAACGAGTGATGAAGCATTCCTGATATCGTTGGGATATAGAAAAAGGACGTGTGTTGACCTACGAACTCAGCGTATATTACCGTTGAAATTCCACCGAATAAACCGAGTAGCCAAGTAAAATGTAAAACGATATTGTTCTTTTTGCCGATTAGTGCCGCTAAGCCAAGCACCAAACTAGTCATTCCGCAAAAACTGTCGGGAATAAAACAGTACCACCTAGTAGTTTCGTATCTAAACACTTGTGAAGTTCTGTTCATCACGATAAAGACAACTAGCAACCCTGCTAAAACCTTTATAAAAATCGTTTTTGATTTTTCGGTTTTTAGAAATTTTATTGCTAAAATTAGCGTCGCGCTACCAAGTATCGTTGATATTACAATATACAAAATATGTTCAATTCCAAAAAGTTGCGGTGCCATAAACTATAACCCCCTATTCCGTAACGTCGTCCAAGTCTTCGTCTTCAGTTTTAAAAAATTCGTCGTTATACACGGATAAAACGTGTTCAAGTTTTTCTAAGAGTTTGTCCTTTCCATACCCCGTTTCACTAGACGTTGGAATAACTAGCCCTTGACCTATCGCTAAAAAGTTGCCGATAGATTTCACCCTTTCAAAAATTCTAGTCTTGCCGATTTTGTCAGCCTTTGTTGCAACCACAGTAAAGGGCAATGCGTAAGAGTGAAGATAGTTTATCATGGAAACGTCATCACGCGTTGGGTCGTGGCGGATATCCACGAGCATTATCGTGTGGCAAAGCCCGTCTTTATAAGCAAAGAACTCTTCCATGAGTTTTCCCCACTTTTTCTTTTCCGTTTCCGATACCTTTGCAAAACCGTAACCAGGCAAATCTGCTAAAATAAACTCGCCAAAGTCAAAGTAATTTATAAGCCTAGTTCTACCCGGCGTTACCGAAGTTCTCGCTAAACCCTTGCGGTTTGCAAGCATATTGATAATCGAACTCTTGCCGACGTTTGACTTACCACACACCGCGATAATCGGCTTATCGGCTAACAAAAAGTTTTTTTTGTCGGCAACGGAAGTTATGAATTTAGCATTTTTTATAACCATCATTTCTCTATTACCTTTTCAAATACTTCCGTCGCTTTTTTAACTGGGATAAAGTTAATCTTCTCTTTAATCTCTTTAGGAATTTCTTCTAAGTCTTTAACGTTTCCGTAAGGAATAATAATTTCCCTAACGCCTAAGCGGAACGCTGCGAGCGACTTTTCTTTAAGACCACCGATTTTAAGCACGTTTCCGCGAAGAGTTATTTCACCCGTCATACCGACGTTTCTTCTAACCTTTTTACCAGTAAACGCGGATAAAATAGCGGTTGCTATCGTTATGCCTGCACTTGGACCGTCCTTTGGCGTTGCACCTTCGGGAACGTGCAAGTGAATATCGGTTTTCTCAAAGACTTCTTCGTCAATTTCAAAGAGTTTTGCATTAGAACGGATATAACCAAGCGCGGTTTTTGCACTCTCTTGCATAACTTCGCCAAGTTTACCTGTAAGTAAAATATTACCTTTGCCTTTCATAAGTGCAACTTCGATAGTTAAAGTAGTTCCGCCAACTTGCGTCCACGCAAGCCCCGTCGCCGAGCCAACATCACTCTCTTCAAGTTTTTCTTCCGACTTATATCTCTCAGCGCCTAAGTAACTTTCAACGGTTCCTTCCGTTAAAATTTGCTTGGGATAGTTTTTATCGTGAGCGACTTCTACCGCCACTTTTCTAGCAACCGTTCCTACGAGTTGTTCGAGTTTTCTAACGCCCGCTTCGCTCGTATAACCTTCGATAATCGCCTTAACGCCTTCTTTTGTGAACTCTAAGTTGCTTTCAGTTAAGCCGTTTGCTTTAAGTTGTTTGGGCGCTAAATATTTAAGCGCTATTTCAACTTTTTCTTCTAAGGTGTATCCTGAAAGTTCAATTACTTCCATACGGTCTAAAAGGGGCGCAGGGATAGTATCTAAGGTGTTTGCCGTAGTTATAAACATTATCTTTTGAAGGTCGTACGGAATTTCAATATATCTATCTCTAAACGTTGCGTTTTGTTCGGGATCTAAAACTTCAAGTAAAGCACTTGCCGGATCGCCCCTTAAATCAGTTGAGAGTTTATCGATTTCATCAAGTAAGAACACGGGGTTTATTACACCCGCTTCTTTCATACCGTAGATAATTCTACCCGGCATAGCGCCGATGTAAGTTTTACGGTGACCGCGAATTTCCGCTTCGTCTTTCACGCCACCTAAACTCATTCTAACGAGTTTGCGGTTTAATGCTCTTGCAACCGATTTTGCAACCGAAGTTTTACCAACCCCCGGCGGACCAACTAAACAAAGAATAGGTCCTTTTAACGACTTAGTGAGTTTTAAAACGGCTAAATATTCGGTAATTCTTTCCTTTACCTTATCTAAGCCGAAATGGTCTTCTTCTAAGATTTCTTGGCAACGAGAAAGTTCTTCCGTATCGACGCTTTCTTCCGTGAACGGAAGGTCGATTATCCAGTCGATATACGAGCGAAGAACGGTGTAATCGGGAGAAGACGGTTGCATTTTACTCATTTTGGTAAGTTCCGCTAAAACCTTTTCTTCCGATTCCTTGGGCATATTTTTAGCCTTGATTTTCTCGGTTAAAACTTCTAACTCGTTAACGTCGTCACCAAGTTCTTCGTGAATTGCCTTTAACTGCTCGCGAAGATAAAATTCCTTTTGGTTTTTCTCAACGCTTTGCTTAACTCTTTCGGCAATGTTTTTGTTAGCCTTGATAATCTCTTGCTCGAAAAGTAATAAATCGTAAAGTAAGATAAGCCTTTCTTTTAAGTCAACCGCTTCTAAAACCTTTTGCTTGTCCTTTTCTTTAATGGGAAGATTAAAAGTTGCGGTGTTAACGAATTCTTCGGCGTTTTCCATAGCGGAAATTTTGGACGCCGTGTCTTTGTTGAACTTTTGAAGTATACTTGCAGTTTCTCTAAAAAGTTCCTTTGCCGACCTAAAATACGCCTCGGCCTCCACGTCAACTAACGTATCACCCTCGATTTTTTCAACGTTAAAAGAAAGATATTCCGCGTTCTCGTTAGTTGCGGTTATCCTTGCTCTATACAAGCCTTCAACTGCTAGGCGGAAATTTTCGTTGCCAACTTTTGAAAGGTTGCCAACTCGACAAACCGTTCCTACTTCGTATAAGTCGTTAGTCGTCGGGCTATCCACTCTAACGTCTTTTTGGCACACTAAAAATATAAGTTTATCCGCCTTCATAGACGCGTTGACCGCGGCGAGAGACTTAACCCTGCCAACGTCAATAGTCGTGTAAACGTTAGGAAAAACTACCTTTCCCCTAACCGCCATAGACGGCATAGCAAATACGCTCATCGGCGCTATATTTTGATTAAATGCTGATTGTTGTTCCATAAAACACCTTTTAATATTGTATACAAGTTAGTTATATATATAAGTTAGATAATTATATAATATAAAGTATTTTTTTGCAAGTATTTTTTAAAATTGCTATGAATTAAGAAAATTTATGCTAAAATGTATATATGAATAAGTATTTCAATGAACATACGACCATATTAGTAACGGGGGCGTCGTCAGGCATAGGCAAAAACCTTGCCGAACTTTTGATTACCAAATACGGTGCAAAGGTTATAGGCGTTTCTCGAAGTCAAGAAAAACTAAATAGCGTAAAAGAACTTTTAGGTGATAAATTTACGCCGTTAGTTGCCGACGTTGGCGAAGAAAAAGACTGGCAAAAACTAAAAGCGTATATTTTAGATAACGGTCTAACGCTTGGTGGTATCATCAACTGCGCAGGTGTTTTACCTGAGTTTTCCGCGTTTACTAAAGACTACTTTGACAATAATGAAAGCGTTATCAAAACTAATTACTTATCCGTTATCTACTCGGCAAAATACTTTTTACAAATGCTACAAAGTTTAGATAAAGCGGTTATGGTAAACGTGTCGAGTTCGTCGGCGCTTTGTCCGTTTGCAGGCGTTAGTTTATACTCGTCAACGAAAACTGCGGTTGAAAGATTTTCAGAGTGCTTAGCCTTTGAGAACAAAAAGGTAAAAGTTGTAACCGTTATGCCCGGCTTTACTAAAACCGAAGTTTTGCGCTCACAAAATTTTAGTGATAAAGAAAAAGGGCTTATCGACAAAATATCGGCAAACCCACACCGCGTTGCTAAAAAGATTTTAAGAAAGGCAAGTAGGGGCAAAAAACGTGTTATAACTGGGTTTGACGCGCACCTTATGAACTTTCTATTTAAGTTCTTTCCGCGCACCGCTCCCCGCCTTATAGGTTGGTTTTTGCGAAAAACTAAAATGGAAGGCTTTAAAAAAATATAAACAAAAAAACGGCTTAAATCAAGCCGTTTTTACTATTTATCTAATACGTCGAGCGCCATCAAAAACCCAAAGCGAAACCCTTCCTTGTACACCTTTTCCAAACTAACTGCATTTTGCTCAGATTGTTCGCTAGATAGTTTATTATAAATATCAATTAAATTTTTATCATCTTTTATTACTTCTAAAAACTTATTCTCAATATCCACGAGCCTATCTAAACTTTTACGCTCATCTTCACTCATACTTATAACTTCATTATTCCCACGGTTACCGTAATACATTTCACTTATTGCCGAATAATTTTTCATATTGACCTACCTAAAATAATTTAGTATCAATATTATAGCATTTTTAAAATAGTCTTGTCAAGACTATTTTTACAATTTTAGTCTCATTTAGACTATAATTATATTATGAAAAATAAATTTGCACAAAGAATTAAAGAGTTAAGATTAGAAAATAAACTAAGTCAAAATAAATTATCTGAACTTTGTAACGTTAAGCAATCTTGTGTTAGCAAGTGGGAGCGTGGAGAAACGTTTCCTGATATTGAGATTCTTATAATACTCTCAAAATATTTTGACGTG
>JAZSOI010000018.1:0-2484 GCA_045536835.1 Christensenellaceae bacterium | reverse complement strand
TCTGTCTTTGATAATCTTGTTTGTCTGTACTGACTCTACCTAATATTACTACCTTATCCATAACATCAAAATCCTACAATTATATATATCAAAAAGTGATCGAAAATTCAGAGTTTTCGATCACTTTTTTCAATAAATTTTGCAATTATTTTGAATCGTTATGTTTTGATTTTCAATATTTTATAAGTTTTCAAATGTATGATTGTCAAAATTGATTTCATTTGATTTCTTTGTAGTCTCATCAAGTTCATACAACTTCTTGATCTCTGCAATCCAATATTTACCCAAACTATCTTTGCACATCTTGAAATATCTTGTTATAAATTGTCTTTGATTACCTTTGACTGATAACGATCTCATCGTTTTCAATACATCACTATCACTCTTATAACCTTTTGACTGTTGCGACAATTGTATTGCTAACTGTTCACCTTCAATACCTAATGTTGTTAATGAACCGATGTGACTGATCCAGTTTGTGTAATCTGTTGTCTTTAACCTTAACCGATTGATACAATAATCTGCGCAAACAATACAAAACTTATCATCATTCAACAGATCAACTTCATCGTATTTTGATTTCTTTTTTGGCAACGAAATATCTATCAAAGGTTTGTATGAAGATTGCTGAACATCTGATTTCTTGTTCGGATATAAAACCAATTCTGAATCAAGATCCTTAAAAAGACAATTGCTATCATATGATATGAATCGCAATCGATTTGGATTGCAACAACTTTTGTCAATCATATATCCTGTTTTCTTGGATATATATTCTTTGACTGAATTGAATCTCTCTTTGAAATCATCCGATCCACTCAATCCGATCAACGCAAACACCCCTTTGCCACCAACCGATAATGATGTGTAAAATACTGATGGCAACTGAATCAACCTTTCTTTTGCCTGTTCTGCATCCATACCCTCATTATCTTGAAAATCTATATCAATACACAAAATGTTGTGAACTGTGACAATATCTTTTGCACCGTTACCACACAAACAAGATGATGTAAATACTGGCAATTTGCTCTTTCGTTCCTTATACTGTTTCTCAATATCTGCCGTTTCTCTCCCTGCAAATCTCCTTAAATCCTCAATTTGATTGATATACCTATTGCCCAACATCAACACATCTGACAACTTTGAAACTGCCATTTTTGCCCTATTTCCAGTATTTTCAACCGTTCCAAATACCGAAACCTCAAAATTTAGTAACTCCCTGACTTTCACTTATTTACCTGTTTTATTCGATCGTTGTGTTCAATGTTCAATACCGTTCAACGTATTTTGTATATATATACAAATGTATTTATTCTTTATTTTATATTACTCCTATTTCTATTAAAAATTGATTGAACAGATTGAACAGCACTCTAACACCTTGAAAATGAATCAAATACACTGTTCAATACTTGTTGAACACTGATTGAACACTGATTGAACAGTGTATTCAAAATCACTTATTACGATACATATTGATTGTTCGTTGCTGTATTGTTATTGAACAGACAATCAACTTCAAACTTCATATTATCAACTGATTGACTTGATTGCGTATTGTCATACACCATGAATTCTCTTTCGATGATATCGTTTTCAATATCTTGCCACTTTCCCCTGATGTAAAAATACGAATTGACTCCACCGATTCGACACCGATTTTTCTTCACACACCACAGACTGTCAAGAACGTTTCGCAAACAATTGTGATCACATTTCTTTTGATGCAAAAGATCAGTACAGATTCTTGAAACATATGAATATTGAATGTGATTTAGATATTGCAAACTTGTATTCGAACGATATGTTTGTTCAACACCTTTCATTTGCTTCAACATATCATCAACACTCGCAAAATTGCCTTTTTCATCAAGATAATATGGTTTGTCAAGATACTCAATCAGCAATTCAGTCATATCAGAATCATATTTCTTGAATTGTTTCTGATGATTGATAAAATCTTCATACATCGCACTTGAAATATACGGATTGAATTTCGGATCGTTTTTGTATATGTACGTTGCTTCACTCCAAATATTCTCCCACAATTCATCTGTCAATTTGTCGTAATACTGATCTTTCCACTCCTGTTGAGTTCTTTTGCAGTTGATAACCCACATTCTTCTTTCAACTCTGTCTGTATCATCTCGCAAGAATGTCGATTCGTTTGTCGTTCCGCAATAAACATTATGTCGATTGTGATGTTCTGGTACTCTCTCATACGGTTGTCGAAAAACATCCGTTTGAACTGACAACCAATTCTTGTATTCAGCAGATTGTCGTTTTGACAATGTTGCAAGTTCATCGAAACAAGCAAACCAACACCGTTCAAGTTTTTGTCCTGTTTCCTGTTCTGATCTTGAAATATCGATTGTATTGTCAAATCCCAACTTTCCTGCCAACCACATGAGTGTCGATGTTTTGCCACAACCTTGACAACCTGTCAAAATCAATACGTTCTCATTCTTGCAACCAGGATTA
>JAZSOI010000004.1:0-29751 GCA_045536835.1 Christensenellaceae bacterium | reverse complement strand
ACTTGTGGCGAAACGTTCTCACTTGAAGCAGGCACTTGCGCAACTTGTCAAGTGGCTCTTACTGAATCTGCTGACCTTTGGAAAGAAGCAATTTCTTACACTTGGAAGTCAACCGTACTTGCAGAAGTTAACAACGCAAACTATAGTACTACTGGTGAAATGGTAGTTGCAGGCGCATTTAAGTATGATTCAACTAGCGAAATGCAAGCAGCGTACAACGCTGATAATACAATCTTTGATTCGTTCACTGGTGAAACTGGTAACGATTTATGGACTGTTGTTAACGGCAAACTTACTTGGGTAGGCGCTCAGCCTAAGGCTTAATAAACAAAAAAATACTACGGGTTTTCCCGTAGTATTTTTATTTGTTTAAGTTATATGCAAAACAAAAGTTTTGCGTTAGATGCTCGTAAACTCGCGTTATATGGCTAACGCCGTTATATGCAAAACTCCGTTTTGCGTTATGGATAATATTTCTATATAGAACACATCCACAACGCTACCAAAGGTAGCATATAACGTAACCGCAGGTTACATATAACGCCCGATAGGGCATATAACGATATCGAAGATATCATATAACTGAAAAAACTACGGGTTTTTCCGTAGTTTTTTTTACAGCAATGATGTCATATAAATTGGTAAATAAATAACCCCATCCTCTTCTTTGTAGTCAAGAGTATGAATAACGTAAGGCGTTGCAGTTTGCTCAGCAAATTTTATGCGAAACTTATCAAGAGATTTAAGGGTGTAATTTTTCCCAGACTTAACTTCTATGGGAGATATGTTGTGTCTATTAGTTACTTTGCTTTTAGATATTAAAAAATCAATTTCTATTCTAGAACTTGCGTCAGATTTATTTGGGTTTGAATAAAAATATAGTTTATGCTTTGATGAAACTAACATTTGAGCTACTATGTTTTCAATAATCATACCCTTATTTACTTCAAGTTTATCAAAAAGTAATTTTTTGTAGATTTCTTCTGAAACAATTCCGCTTTCATCAAAAGCGTGGCTTATAAGAAGACCTGTGTCCACCATATAACATTTTAGAGTAGTTCTATCCATGTTGAGTTTAAGCCCAATGTTTGGCTCGGTTGAATTATAGCAATTATTTACTATCATTGCATCGTCAAGCCAAAAAATAGCGTCCTCATATTCGCGAAAGCGAGCTTCTTTTTTAATTGATGCAAGTTTGAATTTTTTTTCGTGTTTACTTAGTTGAGCAGGTATTTCATCAAATATACTTTGTACTTTAATTTCGTAACCATCTGCGTGTTTCGTTATGTCATTTCGATACAGCGTTAATATATCCCTTTTAACAGCATCTACTTTATCAAAATCTTTAGTTTTTATATATTCTTCCACCGCTTGTGGCATACCGCCAACAATTAAATATTGACGGAAATAATCCATTGCTTTTCTATGAAGTGCTTGCCCCATAGGTTTTTTATCTTTGAAATTCTTGCGAATTAAATCCATAAGAGTATCGTTGCCAAGAGACCATAAAAATTCTTCAAAATCCATAGGATACATTTTAATGTGACGCTCTTCAGATGGAATAACGATGTTTTTTACGTTTTTCTTAATAGATACTAGTGAACCAGTTTCAATATAATCAAATCTGCCGTCTGCAACTAAGTACTTTATTGAGGCGCGCGCACGTGGATAAACTTGTACTTCATCAAATATAATAAGTGAATTGCGCGGATATAACTTTACGTTGAAATACGCGCTTAAATACATAAAAAAAGTATCTAAATCGTTAAGATATTTGTCAAAAAGTTCTAAAACGTCGTTATCAACCTTGTTAAAGTCAATCAAAATATAAGATTTATAATTCGCCTTTGCAAATTCGGTAGCAATATAACTTTTACCAACACGCCTTGCTCCATCAATCAGCAACGCCGTTTTTCCGTTAGACGTTTCTTTCCATAAATTTAACTCGTTCATTATTTTGCGTTTCATTTTTTAACCTCACGTAATCACGTTTTCGAGATTTTTATTTTATACAATTATCACGTTTTCGAGATTTTTGTCATATTTAATATATCACATTATTAAAGGTTTTTCAAGTGGTGATGAATACAATTATTAAATTTTTTCTTTTTTTTCGACAAAATTATTCAAAATTTTCAAAAAGTTAACTAAAAGTTAACTTTGGTGTGTTTTAATTATTATGGTTAATTATGATAGGTGTAGTATGCCCTTATCAAAAATACTAATTTTGGAGATTTATCGTGAATAGTATTAACGCTCAAACTTTTAAAAGTATGCTTACTGCTGGTGCTAACGAACTTAACGCCAACATTAAAATCGTTAACGAACTCAACGTTTTTCCAGTTCCCGATGGTGATACCGGTTTTAATATGCTCAAAACCGTTGAGGGCGGTATATTCAAAATAAAAGACTATCAAGGGGATAGTGTAGCGGAACTTGCATCTTTATTTGCAAGCGGTGCTCTCCTTGGCGCAAGGGGAAACTCGGGCGTTATCCTTTCGCAGATGTTTAAGGGCATTGCAAACGGCTTAGAGGGTGTTACGTCTGCCACGGTTGCTGATATGAAACGCGCGTTTAACGAAGGTGTCAAGTGCTCATATTCGGCAGTTCAAAACCCAGTTGAAGGAACTATTTTAACCGTGTTCCGTATGGCTACTGAATACGCATGCGCAAACGTTAGTGATAACGCTAGTATCGACGAGTTTATTAAAACCCACGTTGAAAACGCTTCAAAAGTTCTCGTTCAAACTAAGGAAATGCTCCCTGTTCTTAAAGAGTCGGACGTTGTTGATAGCGGTGGCGCTGGTTACGTGTATATCGCTGACGGTTGGCTTAAACTTTTAACAGGTGAAGAAATTGCCGTTACGTTTGACGCGCCCGAAGAAGAAACTTCTTCCGTTGATTTATCGCTTTTTACGAGTGACAGCGTGTTAACTTACGGATACTGCACTGAGTTTTTGTTAAGGCTTCAAAACTCTAAGGTTGACGTTGAGGCTTTTGATGAGAAGGTAATCGTTTCCGAACTTGAAAGTTTAGGTGGCGACAGTATCGTTGCATTTAAGACGGAAGACATCGTTAAAATTCACGTTCACATTAAAACCCCCGGCGAAGTATTAAACGTTTGCCAGCGCTACGGTGAGTTTTTAACTTTGAAAATTGAGAATATGACTCTTCAACACAACGAAGTTAAAAAGAAAACCCCAACTAAAAAGGTTGGCGTTGTAGCAGTTGCATCAGGTGACGGTTTTAAGGAAATTTTTACTGAACTCGGTGCTGACGTTATAGTTGACGGCGGTCAAACCTCAAACCCCTCAACTCAAGATTTTATCCGTGCGTTTGATGAAGTTAACGCGGAAAACGTGTTAGTTCTTCCAAATAACTCGAACGTAATTTTAACGGCACTTCAATCGGCTAAGATGTACGAAAATTCAAATATTTTCGTTATTTCAACTAAAACTTTACAACAAGGTTACGTTGCTTTATCTCTTATCAATACCGAAGCGGAAGATTTATCACTTCACGTTGAAGAGATTGAAGAAATGCTTTCGGGCGTCGTTGGAATTGACGTTACTTACGCCGTTAGAAACGCTAACGTTGACGGAAAACAAGTTAAGAAAGGCGATTATATGGGAATATCTGGCAAGAAACTCCTTGCCACCGCTCACGATAAGGTAACCGCTGGAATTAAGGCTATAAAGGCGGTTTCCGACCTTGATGAAAAGGAACTTTTAACCGTGTTTATCGGTGCGGACGTAACTGACGCTGAACGCGAAGCGTTTGAAGAAAAGGTTGCCCACGATTTCCCAGAACTTGAATATTCCCCCTACGACGGTGGGCAGGACGTGTATTCCTTCCTTATATGTTTGGAGTAACAAATTAAAAGTTGATTAAAGGCTTAAAAATATGAGTAAAAGACTTGTCGTTGGAACTTCGACTGGTGCTATTGATTTCGCACCTGAAAGATATCAAAAATTAGGTATTAGAATAATTCCGTTGTTCTACACCTACAAGGGCGTTGAGTATCAAGAAAATAAGGTTGATGCTAAAGCGTACTACAAGGAACTTGAAAGCATTGAAGATAGAGAAGATATGCCAAAAACTTCAATGGCAAAAGTTACCGACGTAAAGGCGTGCTTTGACGGTGCGATAGCCGACGGTTACGACGAGATTATCGCAATCACCGTTTCTTCCTACGTTTCGGGTACTTATAACGTCATTAAAAACGTTGCAAAGGAATACGAAGGCAAACTTAAAATCACCGTTATTGATAGTAAAATTGCGTGTTTCCCCGAAGGATATTTATGCGTGCTTGCTCAAAAACTCGTTGACCAAGGCGTGCCCACCGAAACCATTATTAAAGAAATCGAGTGGGTTAAAAAGACGCAAAAGTTCTTTGGAATATCTTCAAAACTCGAATTTCTAATTTATGGCGGAAGGCTTAAAGGCGCCAAGGCGTTTATGGGTAAATTACTTCATATTTGTCCTATGATAGGTTTTGACAGCGAAGGTGTGTTAGGTCCTATTAGAACGGTTAGAACACCTAAAAAAGCACTTCACGAAACGTGCAAGGAACTTGTTAATATCTTGGGCGATAGAAAGAGTGAAGATTATGTTTTGTACCATATTCACACAGGCGAAACCCCAGTTGATTTGCTTAGAGAAATCGAAAAGGAATACGGCATTAAGTGTAATCACGAAGACGTTATTATGACGCCCGTTCCCGCATCTGGAAGTGGACCGTGGCTTGCTGGGTACGGCTTGTCGTTTATCCGTCGCGAAGACGAACTACTTGACTAAAATATTAAATATAAAACAAAATAATCCATAAAGGAGAATTATTATGAGTAAAACACTCGTTGTTGGAACTTCAAGCGGTGCGTTATATCTCGCACCCGAAAGATACCAAGATAAAGATATCAAGATTATATCTTTAGGTCTTATTTTCAAAGGCGAAGAATTCGCTGAAGATAAGGTTGACGCAAAAGCGTTCTATGATGAACTTGAAACGCTTAAAAACCCCAAGGAAAATCTTCCGCGTTCGTCAATGGCAAAGGCCGACGATATAAGGACGGTTTATCAAGAAGCCGTTGATAACGGTTACGAAGAAGTTTTGGTAGTTTGTTTAAGTTCGTATCTCTCCGGTACGTTCTCGCTTTTCCAAACGGTTGCTAAAGAGTTTGAAGGCAAAATCAAAATTACCGTTTACGACAGTAAGATTTGTTCTTTCCCCGAAGGATACCTTTGCCACCTTGCTAAAAAACTCGTTGATAAAGGCGTTCCCACAGAAGAAATCGTAAAAGAACTTGACTGGGTTAGAAAAACTCAACAATTTATCGGCGTTGACGCTAAACTTGATTATCTTATCTATAACGGAAGACTTAAAGGCGGTAAGGCGTTTATGGGTAAAATGCTCAATATTTGCCCCTTAGTAGGCTTTGACCGTGACGGTGTTTTAGGTTCTATTAGAACCGTTCGTACGCCTAAAAAGGCACTTCACGAACTCTGCAAGGAAATCGTTCAACTCATCGGCGATAGAAAGAGTGAAGATTATATTCTTTATCACATCTACACCGGCGAAAGTATTTTAGATACGCTCAAAGAAATCGAAGGCGAATACGGCATTAAGGTTAACCACGAACAAGTTATGATGACTCCGGGCCCAGGCTCGTCTAACGGACCTTGGCTTGCTGGTTACGGCTTGTCGTTTATTAGAAAAGATAGCGAGCCACTTGAATAATTTTAAATAAACAAAATAATTTAAACGTATACAACAAACGAAAATGATAACGATAAGACAAGTACTTAACGTAAAAGACAGAAAAAAGTTCGTTAAGTTTCCGTTACAACTTTATAAAAAATGCCCCTATTTCGTTCCGCCTATCTATATGGACGAACTGAGTATTTTTACCGATAAAAACGCTTATTTGAAAACTTGCGACCAGGTGTTTTTCTTGGCGGAGCGTGACGGTAAAGTAGTTGGGCGTATTCAAGGCATTGTTCAAAAAACACACAACCAAATGACTGGCGAAAAGCGAGTTAGGTTTACGCGTTTTGACTGTATTGACGATAAAGAAGTTTCAAAAGCCTTGTTTAATGCGCTTGAAGATTACGCTAAATCTAACGGTTTCGATACGGTTTGCGGTCCGCTCGGTTATAGCGATTTAGAGCGTGAAGGGCTTTTAATCGAAGGGTTTAACGAACTTTCAACCTACGAAGAACAGTATAACTACGATTATTATCAAAGTCATATTGAAGATTTGGGTTATTCTAAGGAAATCGACTGGGTTGAATATCAACTTACCATTCCCAAAGAGCCAAACCCTAAACTCAAAAGAGTAGCGGATCACGCGCTTAGGCTTTCAAATCTTCACCTTGCCGATCTTAGCGGACTTAGTAACGCCGAGATTATCGATAAGTATAAACAAGGCATTTTCTACTGTATTGACGAGTGTTACAAACACTTGTACGGCACCGTTCCGTTTGACGACGACGTTATGGAACAAATCGTTGCAGGTTTTAAGATAGCGGTTAACAAAAATTTTCTCGTCGTTGTACTTGATAAGGATGAAAACGTCGTTGCGTTTGCGTTGGCGTTACCGTCGCTTTCTAAGGCTTTGCAAAAGAGTGGTGGAAGACTTACCGTTCCCGCTATTTTAATGCTTTTAAAAGCCATTAAAAAGCCTAAAATCATTGATATGGCACTAATTGGCGTTCTTCCTAAATACCAGTCGAAAGGCGTTAATGCGGTCGCTTTGCAAAGTTTGGTTGAAATGCTTAAAAAGTACGGCGTTGAGTACTGCGAAACAAACTTAAACCTTGAAACCAACGTTCAAGTTCAGTCGCAATGGAAGTATTTTGATGCGCGCCAACATAAACGTAGGCGTTCGTATATCAAAAAAATTTAAGTTTAAAAATTCCCGATTTTATTCGGGAATTTTTTAATTTTATATAGAAATAAATTTGAGTATAGTGTATAATAGATTTAAATATTAAGGAGTGCATTATGATTTTCACTATAAACAACCAAAAATTTAATATTTCTTTTGATGAATTAGGTTACTTAACTAGTTTTTGTTACGGGGATAGAGCAAGTGTTGCTAAGAAAGTTCCCATTGCAATTTTAACTAAAAATGACAAGACGGAAAGTTTTCCCATAAGCGCTAGCCTTGACGGAAACGTAATTTCAGTTAAGTTTGACTGTGGCGTGGAGATTAAAACCGTAGTAAAGTTCTACGACGAGTTTATCACCGTTACGCTCGACTTTGTATCTAGTGAAGATTTCCACTCGGTAAAGTTTTTCAACGCCGAAGTTGATATCGATTACGACGGAGAAGAAAAGGATGAGAACGCTTTATCGGCGTGCCTTATATCCTTAACGCTTGCAACTCACATGCAAGAACACGCTGGTAAAAATGAAAAACTCGGTGCAACGGCGTACACGCATATCGGCTTGTTTGGAAACAAAAGAAGCCCCTATAAGCCGGCTTGCGCTGTAACTCTTTGCAAAAATAAAGACCTTAACCGCATTGAACGCGATATTTTAGAGATTATTCCAAAGGGCGAACTTCCCATCTCTAAGCGCGGTGGTCCGTACGCTAAAAACGCAGCAAAGAGCGCAACTAAAACGTACACTCTTCATTGGACTGTTATCAATAAGGAAAACTTTAAAGAGCAAGTTGAATATTTTAGAAGTTACGGCATCGAACAAATAAACATTCACAACTCTGGCATTTATTCCGCGGGCTCGTGCGATATTATGAAGAGTGCCTACCCCGGCGGGATTGAAGAGTTTAAAGAAATCACTCAAATGCTTAAAGCCGAAGGTTTTGAACTCGGTTTCCACCCTTACGTGTTCTTTATTAATCCTCACGATAAGTACGTAACCCCCGTTCCGCACGACGATATTGACGTTTTAAGGGAATTTACCTTAAAAGAAGATATGTCAACGACCGATAGTGAAATTTTCACGGTTGAAAGGCTTGACGGCGTTACGCCTTACGTTGCGTACGTATTTTTAAACTCTCAAACGTTAAGAATTGACGACGAACTCGTAAAATTTAAAGCGGTTGACGAATCTGGTAGATTTTATCAAGTTGAACGCGGTGTGCTAGGAACTAAGATAAGCGAGCACAAAAAAGGCGCAAAGATTAGCCAGTACAAAGAATATTTCTTCCACTATCTTGCAAAACCCGGCTCAGAACTTTTCTATGAAATAGCAAGAAATATGGCAAAACTCTATAACGAAATAGGTTTTGATTCCATTTACTTTGACGCTTTCGACGGTGCTGCGCAATTAGACGGTGAAGACTACGCTTGGTATCACGCTATGGACTTTGCTCGCGAGTTCTTCGCGAACATCGATCACGACCCCACCTTTGACGCTTGCCACAATATGCAATACACTAGCACATGGTTTATCCGTTCACGCTTCGGCGCGCTCGATAGAGAAAAGATTGCGTATAGCGACTATAAGGAATCGCAAATGCACTATAACAAAAAAGTTGCAAGAAGAATGGGCGTTACCGAAGAGTACGGTTGGCTTGAACTATACCCAGAATCTCCACGCTCGGAGTATTATCTTCAAATTATGCCACAGAGAAAGGAAAACTTTGCTTTTCTCTACGGCAAACTTATGGCAACGGGCGGTTGCACGACGTATCTAGAAATTGTTCCTAAAAAGCAAACCATCCCTGCGGTTCTTGAGTATCGCGATATAATTAAACAGTACACCGATTATAAAAATTCACACGAACTTACTGAAGAGTCAAAAGACTATTTACAAGGCAATAGGGCGGAATGCTTGATAGATAACGGCGTTTTAAAGAAGGCAACTTTCAACGTTTACCGCTTTGAGCACCCCGATAAAGTTAACAAAATCGTAAATAAATTCGGCGAGCAAAAACCGTTTATTAGAATAGAGAATTTGTATTCGGCTTTAGATTACGATAGCGAAGGCGTTGTTATTCACGACGGTTGCGTTTTATCAAACGGTAGCGATATAAAGAGCGTGTTCCCCGAAACCGATTTATCTAAGTATTTAGGTCTTGGCGTTTGGGTTAAGGGCGATAACGGTGGCGGTCTTATAGAGTTTACGATAGGTCTACTTAAAGGTAACACCCCGGCACGCGGAACTATGTATATAAGAAACGACTTTACCGGTTGGAAATACTTTGCGCTCGTTGAGCATCAACAGGGCGACGAGAGAGAAGTTCCGGTTGAAGAAGTTGACAATAGAACTTATACCACTCTTCAAAAATTCTACGGTTACTATATCGCTTGCGTAGATTATTCAAAAGTTGAAACTTTCGATATAAACTATCGCGGTGGTGGTAGCGTAGAACTTAAACCTATAAAGGCAGTTGGCTACGAGGGAAGAGTTTTAGTTAACCCAACGCTCGTAATAAACGGAGAGCGCGTAACCTTTAACGCAACGCTTAACTCGACCGACACGTTAGAGTGTGATTATAACGGCAACGTTAGAGTTATCGATAAGCGTTTCAACGTTTTAAAAGAGTTTAAATTAGATAGAGAACTTCCTATTCTTAAAAACGGAGAAAACGTTGCTACGTTTGAAAGTGATAGCGAAAAGCAAACTCGTGTGAGAGTAACCGTTGGTCTTCTCGGCGAAAATTTAGATTAGCAAAAAAACGCTCCCTCGTAGGAGCGTTTTTGTATTGACTATTTTTAATATATATATTAAAATATACGTAGAATTATATTGGGGCGGTATTGCTATGAGAATTTTGGGAATTGACCCTGGCCTTGCAACTGTGGGCTGGGGAGTTATAGACGTCGAGAGGGGTAGACCAAAGGTTGTTTCGTACGGCGTTATCTTAACGCCAAAGGAAAAGAAACTTCCCGAAAGACTTGCGATTATCGAAGAAGATATAAAGGCGATAATTGAAAAGTATAGACCTAACGAAATCGCGCTTGAAGAGTTGTTCTTTAACAGCAACGTTACGACTGCTATCAACGTTGCCCAAGCGCGCGGTGTAATACTCGTTACGGCGGTCAAGGGTTGTCAAGGCAAACTTTACGAATACACCCCACTTCAAATCAAGCAGGCGTTAACAGGCTACGGCAGAGCGGAAAAACGCCAAATTCAAGAGATGACTAAGACTTTTTTAGGGCTTAATAAAATTCCTAAGCCCGACGATGCGGCGGACGCTTTGGCTGTTGCGCTCACTCACAGTCAAACGAGTAGTAATTTAAGTTCAGGTTTCCAAATAAGGTGATAAAATGATAGGTTATTTAAACGGAAAGGTAATTTCAAACGGTGAAAACGGTTACGTTTTACTTGAAACTGGCGGAATAGGTTATGAAGTAACGTGTTCGGCTGAGGCGTACGAATATCTAGTAAACAAGGGAAACGGTTCGATTTTCACTTATTTACACGTTCGTGAAGATGGATTTTACTTATACGGCTTTATTTCCCCCGAAGAAAAGAGTATGTTTTTAAAACTCATAACGGTTACCGGCGTCGGCCCGAAAATGGGTATAGCAATACTATCTTCAATGCCGCTTAACGACCTTGCTTTTATCATCGCGTCTGAAGACGTTAAGGCGCTTTCAAAGGTTAAAGGCTTAGGCAAGAAGACGGCTGAAAGAATTATACTTGAACTTCGTGAAAACATCTCTAAACTCGACCTTCCCGAAGGCAAAAAGCCCAAGAACGCACCTGTTTTATCTAAGGTGGAAGAAGATTCACTCATCGCGCTTATGGGTTTAGGTTTTTCAAGGGCGGAAAGCGAGCAAGCAATTGCGGTTGCTAAGGAAAGGGGTGCTGATACCATTGAAACTATTATTACGGTAGCACTTCAAACGATAAGGTAAATTATGATAGACGAACACATTGTTGATTTTGATACTGAAGAACGCGTGGTAGACGTTGAAAGAACGGTTTACGACGACGTTGAGAATATTTTAAGACCCAAGTCGATGGACGGGTACGTTGGTCAAGAAAAGGTAAAGGACAACCTTACCGTCTTTATGAAAGCGGCAAAACTTAGAAACGAAGCGCTTGACCACGTTCTTCTTTACGGCCCACCGGGTCTTGGTAAAACGACGCTTGCGCACATTATCGCTAGCGAAATGGGAACGCAGATAAAAATTACGTCAGGTCCGGCGATTGAAAAGACGGGTGATTTGGCTGCAATACTTTCTAACCTTAACGACGGTGACGTGTTGTTTATCGACGAAATTCACCGCCTTCGCCACAACATCGAAGAAATTTTATATCCCGCAATGGAAGACTTTTCTCTCGATTTGATTTTAGGCAAAGGTCCGTCCGCAAGAACGGTGCAAATTCCCCTTAAAAAGTTCACTTTAATCGGCGCGACCACGAAAGCGGGCATGCTTTCAAGCCCGTTAAGAGATAGGTTTGGCGTAATGCTTAGGCTTGAACTTTACTCAACTGAAGAACTCAGCGAAATTGCAACTCGTTCAGCTAAAACTTTGGGGTTTGAAATTGATAAAGACGCGTCTTTGGAGATTGCAAAGAGAAGCCGTGGAACGCCGAGAATAGTAAATAGACTTTTAAAGAGAGTTAGAGATTTCTCTTCAGTTCTTGGACACACGGAAATTTTAAAGTCGGATGCGGAACTTGCGCTTAACCGTTTAGATATCGACGGTTTAGGGCTTGACGCCACCGATAAAAATATGCTTTTATCCTTAATTCAAAAATTTGGTGGCGGCCCTGTTGGTCTTGAAACGCTTGCCGCAACTATAAACGAAGATAAGGATACTATCGAAGACGTTTACGAGCCGTATTTACTTCAACTTGGATTTATAGGAAGAACACCGCGCGGTAGAGTTGCGCTTAAAAAGGCTTACGAACATCTCGGCTTAACGCCACCCAAATCTACCGAAGAACAACTTACTTTATTTGATACCTAATATGCTAAAAAAGAGTGATTTTTACTACGATTTACCCGAAGAACTCATAGCGCAAACACCAGTTTATCCAAGGGATAGTTCGCGCCTTCTTCATTACGATAAAACTTCGGGCGAGATTAAAAACAAAATATTCAAAGACGTTTTAGACGTTTTTCAAAAGGGCGACCTATTAGTTATTAACGACACCAAGGTTTTACCCGCTCGTATGTTTTCCTATACCGAAAACGGTGGAAAAGTTGAAATTTTACTTTTAAAACGCTTTTCGCTAACCGAGTGGGAAGTAATGGTAAAACCCGGCAAAAAGGCTAGGGAAGGAGCTGTTTTAACGGTAAATAACGAACTATCTTTAACCGTAAAATCTAGAACTGAAAGCGGTGGTAGAATAGTTGACTTTAAGTTTGACGGCGTGTTTGAAGATATAATATCTAGAGTTGGCGAAATGCCACTTCCGCCGTACATTAAAGAAAAACTTAAAGATCAGGACCGTTATCAAACCGTTTACGCTAGAAACCTAGGTTCGTCCGCCGCGCCGACGGCAGGTCTTCATTTTACGCCTGAACTGATGGCTAAATTAAAGCAAAAAGGCGTTGAGTTTGCAACGGTTGAGTTAAAGGTTGGGCTTGGAACTTTCCGCCCCGTTAAAGAAGACGATTTAACTAATCACGTTATGCATACCGAGTGGTACGAGATAACTGAAAATAACGCCGAGATTATAAACAAGGCAAAAAAAGAAGGTAGAAGAGTTACAGCGGTTGGCACAACCTCCGTTAGAACTTTAGAGACTGTTGCCGATGAAAACGGCTTTGTAAAAGCGCAGTCAGGCGATACGTCAATCTTCATTTATCCGCCCTATAGGTTTAAATGTGTTGACGGACTTATAACTAATTTCCATTTACCCGAGTCAACTTTAATAATGCTAGTATCCGCATTTTTAACTCGTGAAAAGGTTATGGAAATATATAACTACGCTGTTAGTGAGAGGTATCGTTTCTTTTCTTTTGGAGACGCTATGTTGCTTTTATAAACGGCGCAATACTGCGTTTACTGTCAAGCCCGAGCACTAACAATGACCGTGCAAGGTCTATTGTTACCGCTCAGTCTTGCCGAGCCTTGTCTTGCTTGTTTCTAATAGCAACATAATCACTTTATAAGACTAGTGATTATTACGATTTACTGATAAATACTTAAAAACAAAATTTTCAATTATGTAGACACACGACTACTTTCGTGAAACAGGAGATTTATGGAAAATTTTTATTTTGAAACCGTCGCTACCGATAAAAATTCGGGAGCGCGAGCGGGCGTTCTTCACACACCGCACGGCGATATTAAAACGCCAGTTTATATGCCGGTTGGAACGCAAGCAACCGTCAAGGGCGTGTATCCTCGCGACCTAGACGAAGCGGGCGCTCAAATCATTTTAGCAAATACCTACCACTTGTATATGCGCCCCGGTGACGAACTCGTTAAAAGGGCGGGCGGTCTTCACAAGTTTATGAACTATCATAAACCTATACTTACCGACAGCGGTGGTTTCCAAGTGTTTTCACTTGCAAAACTTAACGATATAAAGGACGACGGCGTTACCTTTCAGTCTAACGTTGACGGTTCAAAGCATTTCATAACGCCCGAAAAGGCTATCGAGATAGAAAACAACTTAGGTGCGGATATCATTATGGCGTTTGACGAGTGCTCGGCTTACGGCGTTGACTATAATAGAGCAAAGCGCGCTATGGATAGAACTCACGCTTGGCTCGACAGGTGTTATAACTTCCATAAAGTTAAGGAACAAGCACTCTTTCCTATCGTTCAAGGCAATATGTTTAAAGACTTGCGCTTAGAAAGTTTAAGGGCAGTAAAACCCTACGCTAAATACGGTATGGGAATAGGCGGGCTATCGGTAGGCGAGCCTAAGCAAGTTATGTACGATATGTTAGAGGCGATGTATCCAGAATTCCCAACCGACGTTCCTAGATACTTAATGGGTGTTGGTAGCCCTGACTGTTTGATAGAAGGCGTTAAGCGCGGTATCGATATGTTTGACTGCGTGCTCGCAACAAGAATAGCAAGAAACGGAACGGCAATGACTAGTAGGGGAAAAGTAGTTGTTAGAAACGGAAAGTATAAAGATGATTTTACACCGCTTGACCCCGAGTGCGACTGTTACTGTTGTAGAAATTACTCAAAAGCATACCTTCGCCACATGATAAACGTTGGGGAAATGACGGGCGCAATGCTACTTTCACTTCACAACATCACTTTCCTAGTTAAACTTATGGAAAAGATGCGCGAAGCGATAATAGGTGGATATTTAACCGACTTCACGCGTGATTTTTATGAAAAATATGGGGAATATTGTGAAATTCCACTTAATTTGAAATAAATACTTGCTAAAAGGTTAAAAATATTGTAGAATATAAAATGTTGAAAAATTAAGAATATTTAAGGAGAGCGAATAATATGGGTATGTATATTATTTTCGGCGTTTTAATTATAGGTTTAATCGCAATGTCGATATTCCAAAACAAACAACGCAAAAAACAAGCAGTTCAAGAACAAGAAAAGAAGAGTAGAATTTGCGCAGGTACAACCGTTATCACAATCGGTGGTATTATGGGTACGGTAGTTTCAGTTGATCACAACGAAAAGTCTTTCGTTTTAGAATCTAACGGCTCACTCATCAAGTTTGATATGCGTGCGATTTACCAAATGCAACTCCCCCCAGAAGTAGAAGCAAAGATTGCCGCTGAAGCAGCAGCGCTCGTTGCCGCTCAAGAAGCAGCAAAAGCTCAAAAGAAGGCTAAAAAAGTTTCTGCACCTGCTGAAGAAAAACCTGAAGAAAAAGCTGAATAATAGTAATAAAAAATTAAAACTCCGCATAGGTTAAAGTAGCCTATCGGAGTTTTTTTATGACTGATTTAAAAAGCGTAGCACTAGAATTTTTAAAAGGTTTAGTTATTTCACTTATACTATCTCTTGTATTAGTATTGATTTTTGCAGGCGTTATTCAAGCCTTTTCAGTGCCTTTAAAAGTTATAAAGCCAGTTACGATAACTATAAAGATAATATCGGTAACTATTGGCGTATTCCTTTCTATTAAAGGTGAAAAGGGGCTTATAAAAGGCGCAATACTCGGGCTTATTATAACGATAATAAGTCAAATACTTTTCTCAATCTTAGGCGGTGGATTTTCATTTTCTCTATCGCTTTTATGGGAAATACTTCTAGGCTTAGGCGTGGGTGCAATATCTGGTGCAATAGGCGTTAACTTAAAAAACTAAAAAAGCGGATACATTTCCGTTTTTTTTAATTGACAAAAAACTTTAAGTGTTGTATCATTGTATTAATTAAGTGATACAGTTGGTGAAATATGAGTTTTGAGTTTAAAAGCGACGTTCCTATTTATTTGCAAATAGTAGAAAACATTAAAATGCAAATAATTAAAAAAGAGTTAAAACCGCTAGAAAAAATTCCGTCGGTCAGAGAACTTTCTATTATTTATGAAGTTAATCCAAACACGGTTTTGCGCGCTTTAAATTTGCTTGAAAGCGAAGGTTTAATCTTTACCGAGCGAACTAATGGTAAATTCGTAACAGCCGATAGTGAAATTATAGAAAAAGCAACAGATAAGACGGTTAATAATATGGTTGATGGGTTTTTAACTTCAATGCAAGATTTGGGGTTTGATAAAAATAAGGTGCTTGAAATTTTAAACAAGTAAGGAGTTAGTATGGAAATATTAAAAATAAAAAACGTAACGAAAAGTTTTGATGAAAAGGTTATTATTGATAACGTTTCGCTTTCGGTAAAGGGTGGTAAAATAGTTGGGCTTCTCGGTAAAAACGGTAGCGGTAAAACGACGATTATAAAAATGATAAACGATCTTTTAACTGTTGATAGTGGCGAAATTTTAGTTTGTGGCGAAACGATAGGCGTTAAAAGTAAGGAAGTAATTTCCTATCTTCCTGAAAGAACTTATCTAAGTAGTGGGCAAACGGTAGCGGAAGTCGTTAAATTTTTTAGCGAGTTTTATAAAGATTTTGATAAAGTTAAGGCGGAACTTTTACTTAAAGACTTAGACTTGGATATCAATTCAAGCCTTTCAAAAATGAGTAAGGGAATGAAAGAAAAAGTTCAACTCGTGCTCGTTATGTCGAGAAAAGCAAAACTTTATATATTAGATGAGCCGTTGGGTGGCGTTGACCCCTCTACTCGCGATTACATTTTAAAAACGATACTCAAAAACTTTGATGAAGACGCTTCAATGCTTATAACCACGCATTTAGTTAGCGACGTGGAAAAGATTTTAGATGAAGTTATATTTATTGATAAAGGGAAAGTGGTTTTAACTGGAAACGCTGAGGAGTTAAGAGAAGAAAGTGGTCTTTCTATCGACGGATTGTTTAGGAGAGAGATAAAATGATTAAAAAATTATATAAATACGATTTAAAAAAGGCTACTAAAATCTTAAAGTGGTTTTACGTAATTTCGCTTTCGTTAGCGATTGTTACTAGGCTTATAAATATCGGCAAGGATATCCAAGTAATAAAAATTATCGGTATGGTTTTTGCTGGTTGCACGTATTCTGCCGTTGCAAACGTTTTAATTAACACGTTTATTCACGTTTTAAAAGCGTTTTCCGACGGGTTTTATAAGGATGAAAGCTACTTAACACACACGCTCCCAGTATCTAAAAAGCAACTTTTAATTTCCAAGTACTTAACGGCAATAACGGTAATTTTATCGTCCTTTATCGTAATAGTTGCAAGTTTATTTGCGGTTTTATACGATAAGGCTTTGATAGAAGGTGTTAAACTTTATATTCAAACGTCGATTTCTGGTTTAAATATAAGCGCTGGTTTGTTTATAAGCGTAATTTTAGTAATTTTACTTGCCGAATTTTTCACGCTTACCTTTATGGGTTTTACTGCAATCGTTAAGTGCAATACGTATAATAACGGTAGGGCGTTTAAGGGTGTACTTTGGTTTATTGCGTACTACTTAGGCTCAATGGCGTTGCTTTTTGTAGCAGTCATTATAACTTTTGCAATTAGTGGAAATTTAGCAGAAATTACTGCAAGCGTTATGAAGGGAAGTTCGCTTTTAACTATAATTATAGTCGGTGCAGTACTATATTTACTCATAACCGTTTACTACGGATTTTTGTGTTATAAACTCTTCAAAAAAGGCGTAAACGTTGATTAAAAAATAACGGCAAAAACTACGAACCTTTGGTTTGTCTATCGTATTTAAATCAAGTATGTCGCCGGTCGGAATTTGCCGAAACCCCTAAAGGGGAGCCCCTCGGCAAAAACTACGAACCTCGGTTCGCTTCCGACCGAAGCAAAAAAGAGAGATGGGGAAAATCCATCTCTCTTTTTTGGTGCCGCCGGTCGGAATCGAACCGACACGGTATCGCTACCGCGGGATTTTGAGTCCCGTGCGTCTGCCAGTTTCACCACGGCGGCATTTAGGTGTTGATTTTTTGCTTGAATTGTGGCATAATAAATACGTGCAATCAAGCACGATTATAATAACATACAATTTTAAAAAAAGCAATTGTTTTTTTACTATAAAAGGTGATTAAATGGATAAACTCGTTTTGATAGATGGAAACAGTTTAATAAATAGAGCGTTTTACGCAATCAACCCGTTAACCGACAAAACTGGGCAACCAACCAACGCGGTTTTCGGCTTTACTAATATGCTTTTAAGAGTTATTACGGATATAAAGCCTAAATATATGCTCGTTGCGTTTGACGTGCACGCTAAAACTTTCCGTCATAATATGTACGACGGTTATAAGGCAACTAGAAAACCTATGCCTGAAGATTTAAGACCGCAAATTCCACTTCTTAAAAAAGTTTTGCAAACTATGGGCATTGCAACGTTTGAACTTGCAGGTTTTGAAGCGGACGATATTATAGGTACGCTTGCAAAGCGTTACAAGGGCGAAACGATTATCTTAACTGGCGATAAGGATAGTTTTCAACTCGTTGACGAAACTACTTCCGTATATTTTACCAAGCGCGGTATAACGGATACGGACGTATTAAACGTTCAAAACTTTAAGGAGAAAACTGGAATAACTCCAAACCAAGTTATAGAACTTAAAGCGCTTATGGGGGATAGTTCGGATAATATCCCCGGTGTTCCCGGCGTTGGGGAAAAGACTGCGCTTTCCCTCGTTCAAACCTACGGCTCTATCGATAAAGTTTATGAAAACTTAGGCGATTTTAAAGGAAAACAACTTGAAAAATTAACGCTTGGAAAAGACAGCGCGTATTTAAGTAGAACGCTTGCAACCATTAACACGATGGTTGAAATTCCTTTAAATATTGAAGATACGACCTTTAATTTCCCCTTTAACGAAAACGTAAAAAGGCTTTTAACCGATTTAGATTTTAGGGGAATAACTAAAAGGGCAGATTTATTTGAAAGCGAAACTCAAAGTGAAGAAAGTAGCGAAACTGACGATATAATAACGGTTGAAATAAAGTCGAAAGCCGAGTTTGAAAAAGTTGATTTTGGGCGTGAATTTTCTCTCGTTATAGGCGATAGCGTTTGCATTTATCCGCTAGGTAGCACCGAGTATAAACTCAAAATTAAAGAGGGGTTTTTCGACGAGGGTTTTGAGTTTGATGAAGCGGTAACTTTGCTAAAACCACTTCTAGAAAATGCGGACAACAAAGTTATATTATATTCTAGAAAACGCCTTATAGACTCACTTGTTGACTATTCAGTAGACGTTAAAGCCTACTCGCACGACGTTGAGATTTTAAGGTATTTATGCGATTTTTCAGGGCGAGAAGAAACGCTTGAAAACACGCTTTACTACTACGGCTTAAACAAGGGAACTCCTGCTTACTCGCTTTATAAACTATTTAAAAAGTTTGAAAAGCAAGTTGAAGAAGAAAATATTCAAACGCTATATTACGACGTTGAACTTCCCCTTTCCAAAATCTTAACCGATATGGAAAGGACGGGCTTTAAAGTTGATATTGATGCGCTTGAAAAGGTTGGTGACACTTACCGCAAGGAACTTTTCGATATATTAACTCAAATAAAAGAACTCGCAGGTGAAGAAGTTAATCCAAATTCTCCTAAGCAACTTGCAGTTTTACTCTTTGAAAAACTTGGGCTTAAACACGGCAAGAAAAACAAGAGCGGAAGTTATTCAACCAACGTTGAGATTTTAGAAGAGTTATCTAACGAACACCCCATTATCCCTGCGATACTTCGCCACAGAACTATTCAAAAACTTCTTTCAACCTACGTTGACGCTATTCGCGACTTGGCGGTTAAAGATAACGGAATAGTTCACACGTCGTTTAATCAAACGTTAACTCAAACTGGAAGGCTTTCTTCAAAAGAGCCAAATCTTCAAAATATTCCAGTTCGTGACGAAGAAGGCTCGAAACTTAGAAAGTTCTTTATCCCAAGAAGTGAAGATCGAGTTTTAATAGATGCGGATTATTCCCAAATTGAACTTAGACTTTTAGCGCATTTTTCTAATTGCGGTAAACTCGTTGAAGCGTACAAGCGCGGGGACGATATCCACTCGATAACGGCAAGCCAAGTGTTTGGCGTGCCTTTAAGTGAAGTGACTTCCGAAATGAGAAGAAAGGCAAAGGCGGTAAACTTCGGTATTATTTACGGAATTAGCGAATACGGGCTATCTAAAAACGTCAAGTGCTCGGTAAAGGAAGCGGCTGATTATATAAGGAAATATTTTGAAACTTATCCAGAAGTTAAGGAATATATGGATAAAAACGTTGAGTTTGCCAAAAAGAACGGATACGTTTCAACGTTACTTGGAAGAAGAAGGTATATTAAAGAGATAAACGCGCCGTCTTATCAACTTCGTTCGTTTGGCGAGCGCGCCGCTATGAACATGCCACTTCAAGGCAGTAGCGCGGATATTATAAAAATCGCAATGGTAAAAGTTTACGAAAGGCTTGAAAGAGAGTGCCCCTCCGCTAAACTTATCCTTCAAGTGCACGACGAACTTATAATCGATGCACCTATCGTTGATAGTGCTTTAGCATCCAAAATTTTAAAGGAAGAAATGGAAAACGCCGTTTCGCTCACCGTTCCGCTTACGGTCGAGTGCAAAATCGGCGCTAGTTGGTTTGAAGCAAAATGAGAAGTAAAGTTATAGCAATAACGGGCGGTATCGGTAGCGGAAAGTCGACCGTGTGCGAAATCTTAAAAAAACAAGGCTATAAGGTGTTTTCCGCCGATGAAATTTATAGTGAACTCTTGCTTGATAGCGAGTTCGTTAAAGGCGTTCATCTATCGGTTGGGCTAAAAGAAGAAAGCAAAACGCTACTTAGAGAAAAGGTTTCTTCAATAGTTTTTAGCGATAAAGATAAACTCAAAGCGCTAAACGAATTCACTCACGAAAAAATTATGAGTGAGATGTTTAAAAAATCAAAAGGGTTAGAAATTTCTTTTCACGAAGTTCCGTTACTTTTTGAAAGTGGACTAGAAAGTCGTTACGATAAAGTAATCGTAGTGACTAGACCTATTGATGAGAGAATTGCTTCGGTGGTCAAACGTAGCGGTTTGACGGACGAAGAAGTTAAAAAAAGAATAGAAAATCAAAAATCTTATGAAAATTTGAAAGGTTTAGAGCATACTGTTATTAATAACGATAAAGACTTGTTAAGTCTTGAACGTGAATTAAAGGCGGTTGTAAATGAAATTATCGGTTAAATCTTTCGTGTTATTCTTTTCGGTATTTTTTATAGTGTTCGTATCGGTTTTTACTGTCGTTGAAATCGGTGGCTATAAAAAGTACCGTTTTTATATTGAAGAAATTTGCGCTGAAAAAAATATTGAAAGTGAACTAGTTCTTGCGATCGTTAGGACGGAAAGTTCCTTTAAAGAAGACGCGGTTTCTAGTAAAGGCGCGGTTGGGCTTATGCAACTAATGCCGTCTACTGCCGAGTTTATTGCAAAAAAGGTAAATTTTGAAGGCGAAATCGATTTATTCGATAGTCAAACGAATTTATACTTGGGCATATGTTACCTTGAATACTTGTTCAATCGTTACGGTGACGAGAGTATCGTGCTTTCTTGCTACAACGCTGGCGAAGGGGTGGTTTCTAACTGGAATGAAAGCGAAATAAAGTCCCCGCCATTTAAGGAAACGAGAGATTACCTTAAAAAAGTTAGGAGAAGAAAAAGACTGTATAGCGCGCTAGTGAATTAAATTGTTAAAAATAGATAAAAATATCTAAAAAGCGTTTCTTTTATTTTAATTTTATGTTAAAATAAAGAAAATTATAATGGGGGAGTACGGTAAATGAATAAGAGCGATAGAAAATTTATGCTTAAAAGTCCGTATAAACCCACGGGCGATCAACCGTCGGCTATCAAGTCGCTAACGGACGGCGTGTTGGACGGATTAAAGACTCAAGTTTTAGTCGGCGCTACCGGTAGCGGTAAAACCTTTACTATGGCAAACGTTATTGCAAACGTTAACCGCCCAGCGCTCGTCATTGCGCATAACAAGACGCTTGCCGCCCAACTTTGCAACGAATTCCGCGAGTTTTTCCCCGAAAACGCAGTTGAGTATTTCGTTTCTTATTACGATTATTATCAACCCGAATCTTATCTTCCCGCATCGGATACTTATATTGAGAAAGACCTATCGATAAACGACGAGATAGATAAACTTCGCCACAGCGCGACTAGTGCGCTCGGCGAGAGAAAGGACGTTTTAGTGGTTGCGTCCGTCAGTTGCATTTACGGTTTAGGTGCGCCCGAAGAATACTATCGCTTGGCGGTTTCGCTTAGAAAGGGTGAAACTTACGACCGTGACGCGCTCATGCGTAAACTCGTTTCTATTCAGTACGAAAGGCGCGATATTGATTTTCAAAGAAGTTCGTTTAGAGTCCGTGGCGATATCGTCGATATATTTCCGTCGGCAAATACGGAAACGGTTATAAGGGTAGAGTTTTTTGGCGATGAAATCGATAGAATTTCCGAAGTTCAGTATTTAACGGGCGAGCCGATAAACGAACTTAAACACGCGGTTATTTTCCCTGCTAGCCACTACGCAGTAGGTAGTGAAGTTATGCAAAACGCCCTCAAAATGATAACGCGTGATATGGAAGACGAAGTTAAGGCGCATTACGAGGCGGACAAACTCTTAGAGGCGCAACGCTTAAAGCAAAGAACTAGTTACGATATCGAGATGATGACTGAAATCGGGTATTGTAGCGGTGTTGAAAATTACAGTAGGTATTTTGACGGAAGAAGCCCCGGCGAGCCACCGTTTACGCTCATCGATTATTTTCCAAAAGACTTCTTGCTGTTTATCGATGAAAGCCATATGACTATTCCGCAACTTCGCGCAATGTACAACGGAGATAGGTCGAGAAAGCAAAACTTAGTAGACTACGGTTTCCGTTTAAAATCGGCTTACGATAACAGGCCGTTAAAGTTTGAAGAGTTTGAAAGTAAAATCGGTCAAGTTATTTGCGTTTCGGCAACCCCTGGTCCTTACGAAACGGAACTTGCGGACAACTTTGCCGAACAAATTATAAGACCGACGGGGCTAGTTGACCCCGAAGTTACGGTAGTTCCCATCGATGGACAAATCGACCATTTAGAAGGCGAGATTTCAAAAGTTATCGCAAGCGGTGGTAGGGTATTAGTTACCACGCTCACAAAAAAAATGGCGGAGAGTTTGACGGAATATCTAAAAGAGCGTGGCGTTAAAACTCGATATATACACTCGGATATCGACACGCTTGAGAGAATTGACATAATTCAAGAACTTCGCCGTGGCGACATCGACGTTTTAGTCGGCATCAACCTTTTAAGAGAAGGTTTGGATATTCCCGAAGTTAAACTAGTTGCGATACTCGATGCGGATAAGGAAGGTTTCTTGCGTAGCGATACCGCGCTTATTCAAACGATAGGAAGAACGGCGCGTAACGCCGAGGGTAGAGTAATAATGTACGCCGACGTTATAACCGGCAGTATGAAACGCGCAATCGACGAAACGAATAGAAGAAGAAAACTTCAAACGGAATACAATAAGCAAAACGGAATAGTTCCCAAAACGATAATAAAGGACGTTAAAAACACCCTTGAAATAACCAAGAAGATAGACAAAACTAAGGAAATTAAGCAAAAGGATATACCTGAAGAGATTGAAAAACTCACCGCGCTTATGAAGATAGCGTCAAAGAGTTTAGATTTTGAAAAGTGTATTGAAATTCGCGATACTATTTCCGCGTTAAAGAGAAAGTTAAAAAATGGCAGATAAAATAGTAGTAAAAGGCGCAAAACAGAATAATCTTAAAAATATAACCGTAGAAATTCCAAGGGACAAACTCGTGGTGTTTACGGGACTTTCTGGTAGCGGAAAATCAACTCTTGCTTTTGATACAATCTTTGCCGAAGGGCAGAGAAAGTATATGGAGAGTTTATCGAGTTACGCGCGCCAGTTCTTAGGTCAAATGGAAAAGCCGGACGTGGACTATATCGAAGGTTTGTCGCCCGCTATTTCGATAGACCAAAAAACGACGTCTAACAACCCGCGTTCAACCGTTGGTACGGTTACTGAAATATACGATTATTTTAGACTTTTGTACGCAAAAATCGGTATTCCGCATTGCCCTGAGTGCGGAAGGGAAATTCGCCGTCAGTCGATAGACGAGATTGTCGATAGGGTGTTACTCTTTGAAGAGGGCAGTAAAATACTTATTAACGCCCCCGTCGTTCGCGGAAGAAAGGGCGAGTTTGAAAAACAACTTGAAAGTTATAAAAAATCGGGTTACGCAAGGGTTTCTATTGATGGAAAAGTTTACGATTTATCCGAGAAAATTAAACTTGAAAAAAATATCAAACATAATATTAGCGTAGTTATAGACCGTCTTATAGTTAAAGACGGAATACAAAAGCGCTTGACCGACAGTATTGAAAACGCAATTAAACTTGCCGACGGTTTAGTAGTGGTTGAAAAGGACGGCGTTGAGCATTTATTCTCAACTAATTACGCCTGCCCCGAGTGTGGAATTTCTATTCCCGAAATCGAGCCGAGATTATTTTCGTTCAACAACCCCTTCGGCGCATGCCCCGACTGTAAGGGTTTAGGTTACAAGATGGCGGTTGACGAAAAACTCGTTATAGGTAACCCTGAAAGGTCGCTAAACGAGGGCGCGCTCACGATTACGGGTTGGAATTTAGATACTGGAAGAATGGCGAGTATGTACTTTAACTCGCTTGCTAAGTACTACGGTTTTTCTATGGATACGCCCATCAAAGATTTGCCGAAAGATATCTTAAATATTCTTCTTTACGGAAACAACGGCGAAAAAATTCAAATGGATTATTCTACGCGAACTTTCAGCGGTAGTTTTAATTCTAGTTTTGAAGGCGTTATCCCAAACCTTGAAAGGCGTTATCGCGAAACGACTTCCGATTACACTAAGAGCGAGATAGAAAAGTATATGTTTTCTCTTCCGTGCAAGACTTGCCACGGCAAAAGACTTAAAAAGGAAGCGCTTGCAGTAACCGTTGGCGGTCTTTCTATCGACGTTTTGTGTGATAAGAGCGTTGAAGAGATCTATTCGTTTATTGAAAATTTAACTCTTACTGAAACGGAAGTTTTAATTTCGAGAGTTATTATAAAAGAAATAAAAGCAAGGCTCAACTTCTTACGAGAAGTGGGGCTTAACTACTTAACTCTTTCGAGAAACGCAGGTTCGCTATCTGGTGGTGAAGCGCAGAGAATTAGGCTTGCAACTCAAATAGGTAGCGGTTTAACAGGCGTTTTATATATCCTTGACGAGCCGAGTATCGGGCTCCATCAACGCGACAATCAAAGGCTTATCGCATCGCTTAAAAAATTGAGAGATTTAGGAAACACTTTAATCGTTGTTGAACACGATGAAGACACGGCGCTTTCCGCCGATTATATCGTAGATATCGGCCCAAAGGCTGGTGTTTTCGGTGGTGAAGTGGTCTACGCTGGTGATATTAAGGGGCTTGAAAAGTGCGAAAACTCGTTGACTTCAGATTACTTGTTCGGTAGAAAAGAAATTGAAGTTCCGCCGTTTAGAATGAAGCCGACGGATAAGTATTTAACCGTTAAAGGCGCTAAGCAAAACAACCTTAAAAACATAGACGTATCTTTCCCTGTTGGGCTTATAACTGCGGTGACTGGCGTTTCGGGTAGCGGTAAGAGTTCGCTTATAAACGAAGTTTTATATCCGGTTACGGCGGACGCGCTCAACGGCGCAAAGGTGAGAAAGGGTGATTACGACGATATCTTGGGGCTTGAATACTTCGATAAAGTTATAGCGATAGACCAGTCGCCCATCGGCAGAACGCCGAGAAGTAACCCTGCAACGTACACGGGCGTGTTTACCTATATTAGAGAACTTTTCGCGTCGACGGTTGACGCTAAGGAAAGGGGTTACACCGCTGGTAGATTTAGTTTTAACGTTTCGGGCGGTAGGTGTGAACACTGTTCGGGCGACGGCATTATAACCATAGCAATGCACTTTTTGCCCGACGTTTTCGTTCCGTGCGAAGTGTGTAAAGGTAAGCGTTACAATCGCGAGACGCTCGAAGTTAAGTATAAGGGCAAAAATATTTCCGACGTTTTAGAAATGACGGTTGATGAAGCGACTGATTTTTTTGAAAACGTGCCGAGAATTTATTCTAAAATAAAAACTTTAAAGGACGTAGGTCTTGGGTATATTAAACTTGGTCAGCCTGCGACGACGTTGTCGGGTGGTGAAGCGCAAAGAGTTAAACTTGCAACCGAACTATCCAAGCGTTCAACTGGCAAAACGCTTTATATTCTCGACGAGCCTACGACTGGTCTTCACACTCACGACGTAAAGAAACTTATAAACATCTTGCATAAACTTCGTGACGGTGGGAATACGGTCATCGTTATCGAGCATAATTTGGACGTTATTAAAACTGCGGACTACGTTGTCGATTTAGGTCCTGAGGGCGGTGACGGTGGCGGAACTATCGTAGCACTTGGTACACCCGAAGAAGTTGCTGAGAACGAAAATAGTTACACTGGAATATTTATAAAGAAAGCATTGGAGAAGAGCCATGATAAGAGATGAGTTTATAAAACAGCAAAAAGACAAGAAGATATCCACTAAGGAAATGGCGAAAATTCGTAGGCTTGGTGAACGTCCGTTTTATACCAACGAGATAGCAAAACTCACGAGTTTGAGAAAAACTATCAATCTTTCTTGCATTATAGTTGGAATACTTCTCGTAATAGTAACGGCAGTAATGCTAATAGCGATAATTTCGACTAAAACTTTCGTTCAAAGTTTGATAGCACCGCTTATTATAGTTGTGGCGTTTTGGGCTTTGATTTTATCGTGGACGTTTATTATTAGACCGCAGGTGAAGAAAAAAGTGGCAAAATACAACGCTGAACTCGATAGAATTAGAGAAGAAAACTTAGCAAAACAAAGAAAAATATATGAAAACATTAGTAAAAAGGGGAATTTATGAAAGGATTAAAAAACGCTTGCGTATTAGTTGAAGGTAAAGGCTTTATTAAAACCGATTTAGGTTTTGAAAACGGTAAAATAGCAAAAATCGGCGGTGGAGTTTGTGAAGAAATTGCAACTCTTCCCGAAAATGCGATAGTAGTTCCAGGGTTTATTGACGAGCATATTCACGGCGCGTTTGGAGCAGACGCAATGGACGGTAGCGTTAAGGCGCTTTCCGATATCGCAAACGCTGTTGCTAGCGAAGGTACGACTGGCTTTTTGGCAACGACTATGACACAAAGCCCTGAAAACATTAAAAACGCTTTGACTGCGGTTAAAGATTACATAAGCGCAAATTCTAAAACTGGCGCGGAAGTTATCGGCGTTCATCTTGAAGGTCCGTTCATCTCGCCTAAGCACATCGGTGCGCAACCGCTTGAATACGTTGCAACGCCGTCTGCTGAAACTATGAAAAAATACGTTGAATATTCTGGTAACAACATCAAAATCGTATCGCTTGCACCGGAAGTTGAAGGCGCTGAAGAACTTATTAAGTACTTAAAGGATAACGGCATAGTAGCGTCTATCGCTCACACGGGCGCAAAGTATAAAGACTGCGAAAACGCGGTTGAGTGGGGTATGACTAACGTAACTCACACATATAACGCTCAAACTGGTCTTCACCACAGAGACGTTGGCGTTGTTGGTTCGGCGCTATTGTTCGATGAACTTTCTACCGAAATTATTTGCGACCTTATCCACGTTAGCGTTCCCGCAATAAAACTTGTGGTAAAGAATAAAAAGGCGGACAAAGTAATACTTATAACCGATAGTATGAGAGCAAAACACCTTCCCGACGGAGAAAGCGAACTCGGCGGTCAACTCGTTATCGTTAAAAACAGTGAGGCAAGGCTCGTTGACGGAACGCTTGCTGGAAGCGTTCTTAAAATGAATAACGCAGTTAAAAATATACATAAGTCAGTTGGAGTTCCGCTTGAAACCGCCATTGAATTCGCTACTGCAAACCCCGCTAAAAATCTTGGTATTTACGATAGCGTAGGTTCGATTAAAGAGGGCAAACGCGCAAACGTAACCGTTCTTGATAAAGACACTTTTGAAGTATTATTAACCGTTAGAGACGGTGAAATTATCTATAAGAAATAGGAGTTAAAATGGATTATAAAAAGGTTTATAACGAGTGGCTTAAAAACGACAATCTCGCCCCCGTAGACAAAAAGGAACTTTTAAATATTGCTGACGATGAAAAGGAAATAGAATACCGTTTCGGCGCTAGTTTGCAGTTTGGTACGGCGGGTATGCGCGGTCTTATAGGCGTTGGCACTAATATGATGAACGTCTACACCGTAAAAAGAGCGACCAAAGGACTTGCCGAATACGTAAAAACGCTTGGCGAAAAGGCTATGAACAAGGGCGTAGTTATCTCTTACGACACTAGAAGAAATTCCGACGTTTTTGCAAAGGTAACCGCAGGCGTATTGCTTGCAAACGGCATAAAGGTCAAGATTTTCAAAAATCCAAGCCCAGTTCCCATGCTTTCGTACGCGGTGAGAACTTTCAATGCAACCGCTGGCGTTATGATAACTGCAAGCCATAACCCAAAGGAATATAACGGCTATAAAGTATACGGAAGCGACGGTGCTCAAATGAGCCCCGAAGCAACCAAAATAGTCGTTGATTTTATAAACGGAGTTGAAGATTACTTAGCCGTTGACTCCGTTGATTTTAGCGTTATCAAAAACGCGAAAGGCGTTAAAGTACTTGGCGATTCTTTCGTTAAAAAGTACGTTAAAACTCTTTTAAAACTTTCTATTTCTAAGCAAGCGGTAAGAAGTTACGGCAAGAACTTAAAACTCGTTTATACGCCACTTCACGGAACTGGTTACGTTCCAGTTACAACGCTACTTAGTAAACTCGGTATCAATTACACCGTGGTTGAAGAGCAAATTAAGCCAGACCCCGAATTTTCAACCGTTGAAGTTCCAAACCCCGAAAACAAAGAAGCGATGACCTTAGGCGTTAAACTTGCCGATGAAATCGGTGCGGACGTAGTGTTTGGAACTGACCCCGATAGCGACCGTCTCGGCGTTGCAATTAGAAACGACGAAGGGGAGTTTATCAATCTTTCTGGAAACCAAGTGGGCGTTCTTTTAACCGATTACGTTTTAAAGCGTTTAACTGAAGATAAAGTTATGCCAACTGACGGCGTTATCATAAAGAGTTTCGTTTCAACAGGTATGGTAAAACCCGTTTGCGACGATTACGGCGTTAAACTTATCGAAGTTCCCGTAGGCTTTAAGTTTATAGGCGAAAAAATCAAGCAGTTTGAAGATAGCGGAAAGGGAACTTTCCTATTCGGCTTTGAAGAGAGTTGCGGTTATCTTCGCGGAACTCACGCAAGGGATAAAGACGCCGTCGTTGCGAGCATGCTCTTTGCGGAAATGGTGTGCTATTACGCGCACGCGGGCGTATCAGTATATGAAGTTTTATCGTCCCTTCATAAAAAATACGGTTTCGTTATAGATAAAACCGTTTCCGTAGGTTATAAGGGCTTATCCGCGATGGACGATATGGCAAAGGTTGTTGAGAAGATGCGTTCGACTGCACTTAAAGAAGTTGGCGGATATAAAATCGTTGCAACGCGCGATTATCTTTCGGGTGTAAAAACGCATTTTGACGGCAAGGAAAAAACTATGGATATAAGCGGAGTTAACTGCGTTTACTACGAACTTGAAGTGGGCGGATTTATCTGTTTAAGACCGAGTGGTACCGAGCCGAAACTCAAAATTTACTATTCCGTAAGCGGAAAAGATAGAAAAACCGCTGAAAATTCAGTAGAAGAACTCATTACGGCTTTTTCAAATTTATTGAAGTAAAAAAAATCAAAAAATTTGTATTTTAAGGCTAAAAATGCTTGACTTATATTTTTTGTAATGATATTATTTATAGGCTGCCCACAAGGTAGCGACGAGCTGATTTGCTCGCCTCGCGTAAATTGACAACTACATAGAAGATTGACGTTTTGTTAACGTAAGTTGACAGAATGTTGACGAGAACAAAATAGTACAGAAGGCAAAAACGAAAAATATTCTAAATATATTAGAGAGTTAATACGAAGATATATTATGATTTGAAAGTTCGTTTTGAATTTAAATTTTTGTGAGAGAATAAGACTGTATAGGACGTAAGTATATAGATACTTATGTAGAAAGAATAAGCTACAAAGAGCATACAGGAGGATGCCTTGGTACATGGCGCCGAAGAAGGACGTGACAAGCTGCGAAAAGCTACGGGGAGCTGCAAATGAGCGTAGAGCCGTAGATATCCGAATGAGGGAACTCAATAC
>JAZSOI010000026.1:0-10638 GCA_045536835.1 Christensenellaceae bacterium | reverse complement strand
AATCTACTCTTACAAGGCATTTTTTACCTTTAACTTCAATGTCTTTAACAGTTAATTTATTCATAGAATAACTCCTTCAATTTTTACTATTAACATTTTAATCTTTTTTTAACGCCTTGTCAAACATAATAACTACGTTTTGTAAACTTTTACCCCCTTTATCACACGATTTTTAACTTTTTTGGAGTGTTCGTCTTTAACTATTAAGCAAACGAGTTTGGTTATAGGTTTTAACACGGGAAGTAAAATAAAGGTTACGAAAACGTTAAACAGCGTGTGAAAGTTTGCAATTTGGCGTTCAATTCCACCCGAAAACTTGTAAAACGCCGTCGCAATTTGACTGCTAAATAAGGAAAGTGGCAAAAACAAAATCGCAGAGCCTAAAACGTTGAAAAAGATATTGAAAAATGCCGAACGGCGCGCATCAACTGGCTTATTCATCGCAGAAAGTATTACGCAAATGCACGTTCCAACGTTACTGCCGAGTATTAAGAACATACTGCTTTCAAACGTTAAAAGTCCGTTAGACGCGAGTATTATCATAACGCTCGTAACCGCCGAAGAACTTTGAATAATAGCCGTTATCATAACGCCGTTAAGAAAGAGTAAAAGGTGATTTTTAACGGTGAAAATATTTCTAAACGCTTCAAAATTTTTAAAATACGCTATGCTGTCCGACACGACGTTAAGCCCGAAAAACAGCATGCCAAACCCCGCCATTACACCGCCGATAAGATTTAACTTTTCATTTTTAAAAAATGAAAAAATAAAGCCGACAAACGCTATAACCCCACCGAAAGCGGTTATATCGAAAGCCGAACTACCAGACAGCGACACAAGTTGTGCCGTAACCGTCGTTCCTATGTTTGCACCCATCACTACGGCGGACGCCGAATAAAACGAGAGTATCCCAGAAGACACGAACCCAACGAGTATTACGTTCGTTGCTATGCTAGACTGAAGTATTGCAGTTGAAACCGCACCAGTTAAAACGCCGGCGCATCTATTTTTAGTAAAAGTTCTTAAAACTTTCTCCATTTTTGCGCCAGCGAGTTTTTCCATATTGTCGCTCATAAACTTTAAGCCGAGCAAGAAAAAGGTTATACCGCCGAGTGTTAAAAAAACGTATTGCATTGCGTACATATAAGTAATATACTTATAGGTTTAAAAAAATATGAATTTTAGGCACAAAAAAAGCGGTGATATCACCGCTTGTATGAGTTATATGATTTCTTTGATATCGTTATATGCGACTACCGTCGCGTTATATGGCTGCGCCGTTATATGCTACTTCTAGTAGCGTTGTGGACGTTTTCTATATAGGAATTATTCTTAACGCAAAACTTCCGTTTTGCATATAACGTTTACGATAGTAAACATCTAACGCATTACGAAGTAGGCAAAACCTACTTCTTAATTATCTCTTCCAGTCAAAAAACCCATTTCGTTAAGCCCTTCAAAATCGTTTTGGCGAAGGGCTTCGTAAACGGTTAAGGCTACGGAATTTGAAAGGTTTAAACTGCGCAAGTTGCCAAGCATGGGAATACGCAAAGTTTTATCGTAATTTTCTTTAAGTAAAGGCTCGGGAAGACCGTGCGATTCCTTGCCGAAAATTAGATAGTCTCCGTCCTTAAACGACGCGTCGCTATACACCTTTTGACCTTTGGTCGACATAAAGTAAAAATTACCGCCTTGATTTTTTGAAAGAAAATCTTCGTAATTTTCGTAGTAGTGAACGTCTAAATACTGCCAGTAGTCAAGCCCCGCCCTTTTTAAGTGCTTGTCCGACAGTTCAAACCCAAAGGGTTTTATCATATGAAGAGAACTTCCAGTCGCTGCGCAAGTTCTTGAAATGTTGCCCGTATTTTGCGGAATTTCCGGCTCTACTAATACTATATTTAACTTCATAAGTTAATCCTTTACTCCCCTACGCTTAACCTTGGTTAAAACGTATTGTCTTTTAACTGGGATAATTATATTTGACTGTTTTTCTAAACTTTTACCGCAAATCTCACCTAAAATATCAGACGCGATAACCCCAGTTTTCGTTAGAATTACCACCGATATTCCAAATAGATACGCGTAAGCCCTAATTAAAAAATTGTGTTCTTTCTTTTCTTCTTCTTTGGAAACTATAACTATCAAGTCCGCATCGCACAGAGCCATTGACTTTACCGCTTCAAAGTTTTTAATATCTCCGTCAACTATAACGCCTATTTTACACGCCGAAGTTTGATAAACTTTGTAAGTTCCGCCACCCTGATAGGAACTATCTTCATAGCCGATAACCGCGTCGGAAATACCTAGAAGTTTACCTTTATCGGCGATGACTACGGATTTTTTTAGTATTCCGTAATTATCCGTTACTGCGCCTGCAATAACCACGCCACCCGTCTTTTTGGAAAATGCGCTAAGCGTTGATAGTTTACTTTCCGCACCCGAAAGTTCGTACTTGTAACTTACTTTCCCAAGCGAGTTAAACCCTGTTAAAACTATTTGTGAATCCTTGCAATCTTCCGTGCTGATAGAGTTTAAGCTACCTGACTTATCTGCGTAAATTTTGAGCATAGATTACCTTACCTATACTCATAATAGTTAAAAGTTTTACTAAAAGTTACAAAATATTTGCCGATAACAAAATATCTTTTACTTCGTTTATATCAAGCGATGCAAAAATTCGCTCTTTGAGTTTTTTGCCACCGTCCACCCCTTTTAAGTAGTACGCCGCTTGCTTTCTAAACACTACTGCCGAGCGCTCCACACCGTAACGCTTATTTAAAAGGTCTATTTGCTTTGATATTAAATCTTTTAAAGTGTAACCTGATGAAACGCCTAAAATATCTTCAAAGATAAGTGGATTTTCAAGCGCACCGCGTGCGACCATAACGCCGTCAGCACCGGTTTCGCTCATCATCTTTTCCGCGTCTTCTTTACTAAAAATTCCGCCGTTTGCAATAACTGGAATTGAAACGGCTTTTTTCGCCTTTTCAATTTCCGTGTAGTTTATCTCACCTTGATAATACTTAGTTCTAACCCTACCGTGAACGGTCAATAAACTTGCGCCAGAATCTTCTGCCATCTTAGCAAAGTCTTCCGTTATAAAGTTACCGTCTTCAACGCCTATCCTTATCTTTACGCTCACGGGCTTTCCGCTTTTTGAAACGCTTTTAATAATTTTTGACGCCTGCCTTAAATCGTTAAGTAGCGCACTTCCTTCGCCGTTAGAGTATATTTTAGGAACTGGGCAACCCATATTGATATCTATGATATCAAACTTTTCTAAATGCTCGGAACGAGCAATCTCGCCCATAATAATATCGTCTGAACCAAATATTTGAACGGCTTTAATCTTCTCGCCGTCGTAGGTATGTAAAAGTTCGCTAGACGCTTGTGGCGTGTACTTTAAGCCCTTGCAACTAACCATTTCCGTAAAGCAAAGCCCTGCGCCCGCCAAAGAACATACGTAGCGCATAGCGGAATCGGAAAAACCTGCAAGCGGTGCGAAAAATATATTGTTCGGCGTTTCAACACCGCCGATTTTAATCTTTTTTATTTCCATTACTTTACACTCTCGTAAATAGAGTCGAGTTCACTAGCGCTAAGGTCTGTTAAATCTTTGCCACTTTTTATAACGCTTTCTTCAACGCGTGAAAAACGGCTGATAAACTTTTCAACGGAACGAGCGAGAGAAAGTTCCGAGTCAACGCCTAAAAGCCTTACGGCGTTAACGGCGCTAAACAACACGTCACCACACTCTCTTTCAATTTCTTCCTTATCTCCGCTTTGCTTTGCGGTTTTAAGTTCTAATATCTCTTCGTTTAACTTAGAAATAGCGTCTTCAAAACAAGCGAAGTCAAAACCGTATTTACCTGCGCGCTTTCCAACCTTTTCCGCACGCATTAGAGACGGCATTGCGCTAGGCACGGATTTTAAGTACTCAGTAGCCGAATTAAACCCCTTTTCAACTATCTTGTTTTTATTCCAAACGGAAAGCGCGTCATCGGGTTTAACCGCCCTATCGCCCCCGAATACGTGGGTATGACGGGATATTAACTTTTGGCAAATTCCACTTAAAACGTCACCGCGAGTGTACCTATAATCTTCTTCGCCAAATATAACGTAGAACGCCGACTGCAAGATAAGATCGCCAGTTTCTTCTATAATCTGCTCGTCGTCTTCGTTGTTTACCGCGTCGACTAATTCGTACGCTTCTTCTATAACGTTTTTAAGTATCGACTTTTCAGTTTGCTCCCTATCCCAAGGGCAACCGTTAGGCGCGCGAAGAATAGATAAAATTTCAAGCAAGTCGTCAAAGTCGTAACGCTGTTTCTCGGTTAAAGTTGCACTTGGCAAATACAAGCAAGTTGAGTAATCAAAATTCTTAATGCGGTCAAGTTCGTAAAGTTTTATCTTTTTAACGAGCGAATTTGAAGAAACGAAAATTACGCTCTCTTCCCCAAAGCGCTCGGATAAAGTAAGTTTAACGTCACTTGCTAATATACTTGAATCGATAGCGGTTACGACTAGTGGAGTAGATAACTTTGCACTCTTTATTTCGTACGCTGAAACAGCCGTGAACGACGGCTCGCAAACCCTAACTCTTTCCAAGCATTTTACCGCGTGTGATACGCCGGTTATTAAGCGGACGTTTTTATGCCTTTTTAAGATATACTTAACGGAATTATCTTCACTTGCCGAGCCGTCAACTAAATAACAAACGGAACGGTCTTTTGCAAGAGATAAAATCTCTTTTGCTAAATTCGCGTTTAAAGTATCGAAATTTCTGCTCTTTAAATAAACGCTATCGAGCGTTTTGATTTTAGGAAACTTTTCAAGTAGCAGTTTAACGCTTAACGCTTCCCCAGTTCTAGCAACTACAACGTCGCTATCGTTTATAATTTTTTCCGCGATTGACGGCAAATCAAAACCGTCAACCCCCAACCCTATAACAGTTATTTCGTGCATAAGACACCCTTTTTTTAAAGTCGCTATAAATAATATAACTCAAATTTAAAAAAGTCGCAACAAAATAGCAGAAAATATCACCGTATATCGCCCCGAAAATATTTATTTTCGGGTTTTTGAGTAAAATAACCGTGAGTATTATTTTAACCGCACCGCTTATAACACCGCTAAGCATAGTGATTTTAAAACGCCCAAGCGCGTTTACGCACGCAACCGTCGTTTGCATAAGCGAAAGCGTTATTATTGAAATAGATGAAAGTTTGAGCATATTCACAACCGCCGTTTTGTTTTCAAGCGACAGACCGCCGTATAAAACGTTTACCGCAAACTCTGCGAAAAAGTAGACGATAACTGCAAAAACTATTGCTAATATTAGCGTCGTAAAAATTGCGCTAGAACACTTTTCAAAAACCTTTCCGCCGTCTTTTTGAAGTTTTGAAATAATAGGTATGCTTGAAATAGCAACGGCGTAGCAAACCGCGACAGGCATACTTATAAGCGATTCGACTGCGCCAGTCAAAAGCCCGTAAAGTTCGGTTGCGTTACCCAAATATCCATTTAAGATATTTATAATTAAAAAACTATCGACCGTTCTAACTAACGGAATAACGAGCGTTACCGCCATCATGGGAATAACCGTTTTATAAATGGGCGCTAAATCTTTTTTATAAACTTTTACGTTTAGTAAAAGCGAAGTCCCCTTTGCCTTTACCCAAAAGTAGATAAGCGTTACGAGTTCCGACAGCGTTACCGCAACCACCGCGAGCGACGCCTTTATCACGGCGTTCCCCCTAAACGCCAAACACAAAGCAATCCCTAGCGTTAATTTTACCGCTTGTTCAAGTATTTGAGAAATTGCGGTTGGTTTCATATTTGAAAAGCCTTGATAGTATCCCCTAAAACACGAAATCATACTAACTAGTAGTACCGACGGCGACAGTAATGCGTAACAAACACCTGCCTTTTCGTTGCCTTGCAAAAGTGCAAGTTTATTTGAAAACACCGCCATACAAAGCGACAAAGCCGTTCCAACGACGGTGAACACTTTAAGTGAACTTTTAAGCGTTATTTCGGGGTTTTTGCCCTCCGCAATGAGTTTTGAAACGCCACTTGGAACGCCGGTTGAAGAAAAGGTTAGTAAGGTTGCGTAGAGAGGAAAAACCATTTGATAAAGCCCTATTCCTTCCCCGCCTAAGATATTAGTTAGCGGTATTCTATAAACCGCACCTAAAACTTTGGTGATAATTCCGCCGAGTGATAAAATAAACGCGCCTTTTAATAAAACTTTGCTCATAAAAAAAGTATGGTTAAACAAAGTTTAAATATGTAAAAAGCGCAAGGCTTTTCCGCCTTGCGCTTTATAATTTTTAGTTTTCACTCTTGTAAGTCATCTTCTTAACTTCGTCAAAATCACTAACAACTTCTTTAGACGGTTGTTTCGTCAAAAGAGATACCACTATCGCCACAACAAAAGCAACCGTAAATCCTGGGATAATTTCATAAAGCCCGATAGGTAACAAATATTTGCCTATAACGTAAGTCCAAAGCACTGAAACTCCAAAACCTGAAATTATTGAAGAAACTGCACCTGCGTAATTTAAACGACGGAAATATAGAGATAAAAGTATAACCGGACCAAACGCCGAACCGAAAATTGCCCACGCGTTAGAAACTAAATCCATAATTCCACCAGAACCTGGTATAAGAGCAATACCAAGCGCAATCGCAAGAATTACGGCAACGGCTATTCTTCCAACCATAAGCAAGTGTTTGTCGCTCGCGTCTTTCTTGATAGTGGTTTTATAAATATCGCTTGCAAATGCGGAAGACGATGCTAAAAGTTGACTGTCCGCCGTGCTCATCGACGCTGCCATTATCGCAGAAATTAAGATGCCTGATACCACGCCCGGAACTATAAATCTAGCAAGCATAATGAATACTTGTTCGCTGTTCGTACCGTTTATAAAATTACCAAAGAACTTGTGAGCAACTAAACCTACTACTGACGCCATAATACAAATAATCGTAGTCCACGCGCTACCAACGATTTGAGATTTTCTCATTTCCTTTTCGCTCTTTATGGACATATATCTAACGAGAATATGTGGCATACCTAAATAACCTAAGCCCCATCCAAGACCTGAAATAATATCAACGATACTTCTGCCATCAAACTTTCCACTCGATAACAAACTCATATAGTTGTCGGGCGTTATTACCGTTCCAACCGCATTGAAACCTTCTCCGTTTATAACGAAAAGCGCGATGATGGGAAGAACTAATAAAGCGGCAAGCATTAATAAACCTTGGAAAAAGTCCGTCCAACAAACCGCGTTAAAACCACCAAGCAACGTATAAACGCCGATGACTACTGCAGCGATAATCATACCCCAAGTTTTATTAACTGCACCACCAGTTACTGTTTGGAATAAAGTTCCGCAAGCGGAAATTGAAGACGCAGCGTAGATACAGTATGCAATAACGAAAATTACCGCACAAGTAACTCTTAAAACGCCACTTTTAGACTTAAATCTATTTGACAAATATTCAGGTATAGTAATAGCGTCACCAGCCTTAATGGCGTAACGCCTAAGTCTTGGCGCAACGAAAATCCAAGCGCAAATTGTACCGATAATTAAACCTATCGATATCCAAACTTGGCCCATGCCAAGAAGACAAATAGCACCAGGTAAACCCATGAGCACCCACGCACTCATATCGGAAGCACCTGCGGATAACGCGGCAACTAAACCGCCCATATTTCTTCCGCCTAAGAAATACTCTTTCTCGCCAGCGCCTTTACTTTTGACAAAAAAGTAAACGCCAACGGCTAATACTATAACGAAATATGCAATAAATGCAATAATTTCACCAAGATTCATAAATTGCTCCTCTCTTTATGTAATTACTCATAGATTTTAATATATTTTTATAAAAAAATCAAATAAATTAACGCTAAAATGAATAAAACCTGCCGTTTAAGACAGGTTTATTGAAGATTCGTATGCATTTAAGAACTCCGCAACCTTAGTAATAGGCACTGCGTAGCCTGCAACGGGGTTATCGTCATCGTCAATTTCCGCGGCGTAATTAATTCCGCAAATGCGGTAGTTTTCATCAAGTAACACCCCACCCGACGAGCCGTTGTTAACGTAACCATCGTGCCTTATTACGTCAAACTTAACGTCGGAAACTTCTTTGCCAGTATTTGAGTCTTCACTTAAAGTTATCTTTGCGTACTCTTTTACTTTGCCGATAGTAACGGCGTTTAAAAAACCTAAGGGACTACCTATCGAAATTACCGTATCTTCAACTTTTGGGTCAAAGAAAGAAAAACTTAAAACTCTATAATCTTCTCTACACTCAAACGCTAAAATCGCTAAATCGTAATTTGCATCCTTATACAAAACTTCGGCTATATACGACGCACCGTAACAGTCGGTTATTATACACTCGTAACCGTCGTAATTAGGGTTTTCGTAAACGACGTGGTTGTTGGTCAACAAATAATAAGTGTAAACGCCAGCGCTAGTGCTTGGCTTATCAACGCCGTAAACCACGGCACTACCTTTGCTAGTAACTTCGTTAAGCCTACCGCCAAGAATAGATTCTTGATACATCTTGTGCTCGACTAAAAAGTTTGCCGTTATTACGTTCTCTTCGTAAACGCCGTTTATAAGCGCCATAGTTTTATCGGCGTTTTCCGCCTCCTGTGACGGAGTTATCACGCAAGACGGAAGAACGAATATAGACGCTAGCACAAGAACTAATATAAATAATTTTTTCATTGCGTTTTTCTTCATAGTCTTATTATACACCAAAGGTTTCAGTTTTACAATTAAAAAGGAGCGAAAACCGCTCCTTTTTATTATTTTTGTTTGTTTGGCTTTACAAAGAAGAAACTGATAAGTGCGGCAACTGCGTACATAATTAAAGTAAATACGAGTATGCTTTGATAACTTCCAGTAGCGTTTAAGATAGCGCCTGCAATTTGGTTACCAGTTAAACCTGCAATAGCCCACGCAGAGAGCGCAATGCCGTGAATTGAAGAGATTTTACCCATACCGTAAACGTCGGAAAGAAGCGTTGGAAGATTGCTAAATCCACCGCCGTAACCTGCGTTAACGATGAGCATAAGCGCGATTGCAACAACGAGCGCAAACGTGTTTCCGCCGTTGAGTGCACCAGTTATAAGAGCGATTACCGTGAACGCGATTTCACTTAATAAAATGATTTTGTATATCGTGTTACGACTCTTCATTTTATCGCCGAGCGCCGAGTAACCAAGACGACCACCAGCATTAAGTAAGCCCGTAATCGTGCATAAGAGTGCGGCAACTGAACCTAAGCCAAGCGCCTTATAGATACTTTTTTCAAAGGAAATGAGTGCTAAACCACAAGCGATGTTAATGTAGAATATAAGCCAAATACCGATAAACTTAACGTCAAGGAAAATTTTGAAACGAGCGAAGAATTCTTTAACCGAAATCTTTTCGTGTGGTTCAACCCAACCGTCGGGCTTTTTAAGGAGCAAGTGGCCAACGAACATCATTACGAACCAAAGTGCACCTAAGATATAGAATGCAAATTCAAGACCTACTAAACCGATAAGCCATTCGATAATGGGAGCAAAAATCATTTTAGCAGCACCGAAACCCGCAACCGCTAAACCAGTTGCCAAACCCTTTTTATCTTTAAACCAAAGCATTAAGGTTTTAACTGGCGAAAGATATCCTAAACCTAAGCCGAAGCCCATTATAACACCGTAGAAAAGTAAAACGAGCACGGTGCTTTCAATGCGAACTGCAAGGCCAGTTCCCAAAACGCCTACCGCAAAGCAGATAGTTGCGATTAAACTTGCTTTGTGGATATCCTTTTCAACGAAGTTGCCAAGGAACGCAGCGCTCATGCCAAGGAAGAAAATGGCTAAACTAAACGCCCAACCTAAAAGGCTCATTTTATCGCTGAAATAAGGGATAGTTTCAAAGCCGGAACTAAACATTGACCAGCAGTAAACCGTGCCGATACTTGCGTGCAATAGAAGTGCGGGAATAGCCGCTCTAGTCCATTTGTTAGATAAATTTTTTTTCATATAATACCTTCTTTCGTGTTATCACACAATTACAAATTATACTCTTATAATTTTTTAAAGTCAAGTTTTTTATTACATAAAAAAAGGAGCGGGTGCTCCTTTATTATTTTATGAAATTTTTGAGTACTTGCATAAGTTCACTAGTGATAACGTGTTCAACCCTACAAGCGTTTTCTTCCGCAACTTCAACGTCAGCGCCGAGTTTTGTAAACACTTCCGTTATAACGCTGTGGCGCTCTTGAATATCGGTCGCCTTTTTCAAGCCTTCTTCAGTAAAGTTTATCTCGCCGTTTTTAGCAATAACGATGTAACCTTTGCCTTGCAACAAGTTGACTGCTCTTGAAACGCTTGGGCGGGAATAGTTGAGTTCGGTTGCAACGTCAATAGAACGCACGGAAGATATTCTCTTTTTCAAAACTAAAATAGTTTCAAGATACATCTCTTCCGACTCGCGATATCTCATACCTAACCCCCTTGCGCTGATTTTAGGTTATTATAACACGGTTTCGTTTTTTTGTAAAGACCGAAAATTTATATCATTTTTTTAGGGTCTAAAAGTTTGTTTAACTCTTCACTTGATA
>JAZSOI010000002.1:0-8971 GCA_045536835.1 Christensenellaceae bacterium | reverse complement strand
CGTGAAGACTTGCGCCCCGATATTTCTCAATGGCACACTTTCAACAACGAAAACAAAGAGCGTGGCGTATATTCTAAAATGATTGAAGACTGTGGAGAAGGCGGAGCGGACGTTATTTATTCCGCTACCGGTTGGCCCGGCCACATCGCGTTTATCGACCCCGATACCGAAGAATTTAAAGCGGATAGTTTAGAAGAATTTATCACTTTAAAGTCTGGCTTGGTTACTCAAAATCCTATGTCCACTTGCGAAAACTCACTATTTTCTCAAGTAGGAAAAGCGGGCGACGTTTGGGCTGTTCCGCCAAGAGCGGCAACCATAGGACCGAGCGACGTAGTTAAGGCAAGAGAGAGAGTTGTCGTCCACGACTGTATGAATCCAGACGGCTCGTCTTGGCAAAAAATGATTTCAAGAATCGAACTTCACGGACCTATCTCGAAAGAGTGCCCGTCGTCAATTACGAGACTTGGTAAAGGCACTTGCTATATCTCCGAAGCACTTGCCGCAAAGCCTATTTCTTGCTGGTTCAACGGCATGGAGCCCAAAGATTTATAATTTAAATCAACCAAAAAACCGACCTATACCGCTCTTTACACAATTAATTTGCGGTAAACGTTATATTTAAGAGTTAAAAAAATCAGACTCCGTAATGGAATCTGATTTTTTTATTATTTAATGATTAGTATATTATTTTACTATGATAATTTTCGTACGCGTTTCTTGTTTAAGCAAGTGCAACCATACTAAATACCAAAGCAAACAATGCAACCGTTTCGCAAAGACCCACGACGGTTATATATTGAGAAAAACCCTTGCCTGTTTCTGCCAACGCATCTGCACCTGCTGCACCTGCCTTGCCTTGAAAAATCGCAGAAAAAGCCATTGCTATAGCCGACGCAATACCAATACCGAATAAAAATGCCGGATCAGCACTAGACGCTTTCAACTGTTGCATCAAAAGAAACCCGTAAATAGTTTGAGTAAGTGGAGCACCCGCAAAAACGGTAAGAATAAACGGCGCTGCTTTATTATTCATATAACACTTTTTCCACGCACCGATAGATGCTTGACCTGCAATACCTATTCCTATAGCAGAACCGAGTGCAGCGATACCCATTGCTAATGCTGTTCCAAATAAACCTAAATTCATAATAATTCTCCTTTTAATCAATTTTTTCTTTAAATGGTTTAAATTTATGTCCACTCCACGACATATCTAAGTGTGAAGAAAACTCTAACGTGTTAAGTCTAATTCCGTGCACTATAACTGAGAGGACGTTTAATATCATATTTAGCCCATGCCCAAACACTAAAAGAAAGATAGCAAGCAACATGAACATAAAATTCCCAAGTAACGGTCCTGCCAAAGCGTTCACCGTTGCTGATATTGCCGCACCAGCAAGCCCAACAGCCCAAAGCCGTATGTACGAAACAATATCCGAAAAAACGTTGACTACTCCAAGAAGTACCGACACGATATTTTTGCAACTTGATAAAATTGATTTTAATATATTGCCTTCATAATTAGAAAACACGAAACTTAAAACAAAACCTATCCCAATTAAAGCGATAGCCACCGTTCCTACTGGCAACCCTCCGATTACCAACCCAAAACTAAATACTTGACCGTTAACCACAAGGCTCAATACTAAATAATAAATACCTAGAAGTTGTAAAATAGCCCCTACGTCTCCCAGCATTTTAATAGAGCCTTTATTTCTAATAAAACCTTTTACGTGCGCCACAGTTAATTGTATTAACGCAAGGGAGAAACAAACTATCTGCAAATTTTGAGCAGTAGTAAGTCCAACTTCGCCATTTGTCCAGAACGGATACCAAATCTTATCCGCATATACGTTTGATATAAATGGAATAGATAAACTCTTTAACCATTTAGGCAATACTTCCGCAGAAAGCCCAAACCACGTACAAGTGATAGTTCCCCATAAGACCGTTGAAAGTCCAAAAAGTCCTATCAATAAATACATGGGGGATACTTTCTTATTTTTGATGCGTGAGTTTAAAATTAAAATCGCCGTAACGAAACAAATTAGTAAACCGTAACCCCCGTCTCCAAAAATTATACCAAAAAATATCAGTATAAAAGTTAAAAACCAACCGGATATGTCATGTTCAAAATATCCAGGAACTGTCCCTAAAAAATCTGTTAACGGATAAATAAGGCTTACAAACTTATTGTTCTTTAACTTAGTTGGAACGTTATCTTCCTTTGTCGGTTCTTCGACGAAAAGTCCCCACGAATTTTCTGTCGCCACTCGTTTCAATTTATCAAGGTTTTCATTTTCAATATAACCTTTAAAATAAGCAATCGAAACGTTTTGTTTTTCTTTTGAAGATAAATCCTCTTCCGTCATACCAGTTGCATAAGTTTCAAATTCGATTTCTCTTTCTTTTCCCTTTATTGCTTGCTTTATACTATTAAGATAGCAAGCGTTGGACGCTATATTTGCGTTTATTTCATCAATGCGCTTATTCAAGTTTAGAAGTTTTTCCCGCATTTCAGCCGTAGAATACTGCGGTAACACTAAACTGTTAGCACTAATTGATAAAACGTCTTTTTGCTCTTTAATTAAAGCAGATTTTATCAATGCAAACCTAACCGTTGATTTAGTAACGTTAAGACGCACGGTGGTAGCATTTTTATTAATTAAATCGTATTCTTTTTTAGACGTTTCATAAAAACATACTTCAACGCCTTTTTCTTTTAATTCGTTTATACTATTAGGGTCAATCTCTCCCCACTTTTTCAGCCGTTCGAGTTCAGACGCAAGTATAACCTTCTCTGCTTGGCACTTTGTTTTATCTTCTTCAAAATCTTTAATTTGTTTTGCAACGGACAACGCTTCGTCAACGCTAATATTTCTTTGTTCAACTTCCTTGTTTTTTCCTATTGCAAATATAGAACTTTCAAGCAACGCGATTTGTTCTTGCAGTTCTGCAAGTCTTTCTCCATAGCCTTCAAAAATTTCAACGTGTACAAGTCCTAATTTTTGAAGGGTTTTTAACGATTCACGCTTTTTATCCCCTAAAATAATAAGGGAAACTTTACTCATTGGCACAATCATTAAGAATAATCCTCCTTTATAGGATTTTCTACGCTATAAACACCAATTTTCCGCTTAGATATTTTTGAACGTACTACGGCACTAACTTGCTGATCTGCCATATAAACAGATATTTTTTTGATATTTTCTTCCGTTTCGGGAATTTTAACCTTTTCAAACAAATTCACTCTTTGCGACGTTGCACGCAATTCAACTTCTAAAAGTCTAACTTGTTCGTCTAACACTTCCGCTTCTAAATCAAGTAGCATTGCCCTTTCCATATGTTTTACAGCAATATCCACCCAAAGTGGCGTCAAATATAGGTCGTAATCTCCTCGTGAAAAATCTGCACCCTCAAACGTAGGAATATCAACACCTGCAATATTGCCTTTGCCCTTACGGATATTACTAACTGTGATAATATCTTTCGGGAAAGCATCTTTTTCACTAAAAACAGCAATCCAGTCCTTAAAGCCAAACTCAAGTTTTTCTCTTTCTTTTCTTACTGCTTTTGCTCTTTCTTCAATAGTTCGCATCTCTGCGTAAAGTTGCTGTTTTTTTAACGTTAGCGTAGGCAAATATCTGCGGTACATTTTTAATGCGTCCTTTTGTACCTTTAACTCGTTTTTAGTTAGTTTGATTTTTGCCAAAATCACCTTCCTCCTTATTTTTTAGGCCAAAATTCATCTACAAGATCCGACTTAATTCCAGTTTCTTCTTTTTGAAAACAATCTGCTAAAATTTCCCATCCCAAATCAAGCGCTTGTTCAAGAGTAAGATTAACGGATAGTGACATTAATTTATTTTCAAAAAGTTCCCCGTATTTTAACAGTTTTTCATCCCATTTACTCATTGAAAAGCCCATGTTTTTCTTTTCTAGCGTTTCTTTATACGAAGAATACATTCGAATCATCGAATCCATAAGCGCTCTGTGATCTTTTCTAGTTTTTCCGTTTACGTTTTGTTTAAGTCTTGATAACGAACCAAACGGCTCAATGCGTCCACCTTTAAGATAATACTGTCCTTCAGTAATATATCCGGTATTATCAGGAACAGGATGCGTAACGTCATCGCCAGGCATGGTAGTAACTGCTAAAACTGTGATTGAACCAGAATCTGCAAAGTCAACTGCTTTTTCATAACGAGAAGCAAGTTGGGAATACAAATCGCCCGGATATCCACGGTTGGAAGGCACTTGTTCCTGCGTAATTGCAATTTCCTTCATCGCGTCTGCAAAGTTAGTCATATCCGTAAGAAGCACTAATACGTCCTTGTTTTGTAATGCAAACTGCTCAGCCACAGCCAAAGCCATATCCGGTATCATCATACACTCAACCGTAGGATCGGAAGCAGTATGAATAAACATAACGGTTTTGCTTAAAGCCCCACCCTTAGAAAACTCGTCCTTAAAATATAAAAAATCATCATATTTAAGTCCCATACCACCAAGCACGATAACGTCAGCCTCTGCTTGCATGGCTATACGTGCAAGAAGTTGGTTATAGGGTTCTCCCGAAATAGAGAATATTGGTAGTTTTTGAGATACGACCAACGTATTAAACATGTCTATCATAGGGATATTCGTTCTAAGCATTCTATTAGCAAGAATACGTTTTGTAGGATTTACTGACGGTCCACCTATTGCTTTCATATTTTCCGTAAGAGCAGGACCTTTATCTCTAGGTTCACCAGAGCCGTTGAATATACGTCCTAACAAATCTTCACTAAACGACACTCTCATTTCATGACCAAGAAAACGCACCTCGTCTCCGGTAGAAACGCCTTGTCCACCAGCGAAAATTTGAAGTGATACTATATCCCCCTCTATTTTATTAACCTGAGCCAACGATTTTCCAAAACGCGTATTAATCTGTGCTAATTCTTTGTATTGAACACCGCTTGCTTTAACGGTAATAACGTTGCCAACAATTGATTCTATTCGATTATATACTTTACCCACTATTGTGCACCGTCCTTGAATATTTTTTCAGCTAATTTAGACATCTTGCCATTAGCCTTACAATATAATTTGTCAATTTCTGCTTCTATTTTCTCAAACTCTTCATTTTTGAATTCTTTATAATTCCAATCGATGAATTTTTGACGCATATTATTAAAGAAAGAACGCGCCTCGTCTTTATTATCAACGCTATAACTACTACCTAATATCTTAACTAATTTATCCGTAACGTAGCGTTGCCTTTCCTTGCCACAGTTTGCATCAACTAAATCAAAGGAGTTTTGTTGTAAATAAACTGCATCAAGCATTTCTGATTTTAAGTACGTTATATAATCTATTAACGTCGTTCCCTCTTCACCAACAACCTTCATCATTGAACTAATTTCGTATCCATGATGTAAAATGTTTTTACAAAATTCTAATTTCTCACTATCGATAACACTTTTATATTTCGACCAAGAAATAAGGGGGTCAATTGCCGGGTATTTTCTTGCATCTGAACGTTCACGAGAAAGACCGTGAAAAGCACCTACTACTTTTAGCGTTGCCTGCGTTACCGGTTCTTCAAAATTACCACCGGCTGGAGAAACCGTACCACCTATTGTAACTGAACCGGTGCTCCCATCTGGCAATCGAACATACCCCGCTCTCTCGTAAAAAGCCGCAATATAAGATTCAAGATAAGCCGGGAACGCTTCTTCTCCTGGAATTTCTTCAAGTCTACCCGACATCTCTCTAAGCGCCTGAGCCCAACGAGATGTAGAATCTGCCAAAAGAAGAACGTGTAGTCCCATTTGGCGATAATATTCTGCAAGAGTAACCGACGTATATACCGATGCTTCACGAGACGCAACTGGCATAGACGACGTATTGCAAATTATAATAGTGCGTTCCATCAATGAGCGATTTGTTTTTGGATCTATCAATTCCGGAAATTCCGTAAGCGTTTCAACTACTTCACCCGCACGTTCACCACACGCGGCTATGATTACAATATCTACGTCTGCATATTTTGACGTCGTGTGTTGTAAAACCGTTTTACCCGCGCCAAACGGACCAGGAGTACAATAAGTTCCACCTTTTGCTACGGGAAAGAAAGAGTCTACTAATCTCACTTTCGTTTCCATCGTTTCAGTAGGCGCTAATCTATCACTATAACATTTAACTGCACGCTTAACCGGCCATTTAAACGACATGGTTAATGGAATTTCACGCCCACGCTCATTGACAACAACTGCCACCGTTTGCTTTACGGTGTATTCACCTTTTTCAACAATAGATTTAACCGTATAATTCCCAAGCAAATAAAAAGGAACGAATATCTTGTGTAAAAATGACCCCTCTGGAACCGTACCAACGTATTCTCCGGCACGCACAACGTCACCAACCTTGGCGGTCGGTGTGAACTCCCACTTTCTTTCGGTATTTAATCCGTTTGCGTAAATTCCTCGTTCTAAAAACCATCCGGCTTGTTCGGCTAAAACAGGGAGCGGATTTTGTAACCCATCGTATATTTGACCAAGTAATCCAGGCCCAAGTTCTGCCGATAGCATTTCTCCGGTAAATTCTACTAAATCTCCGCACTTGATACCGTTAGTCATTTCATATACTTGAATTTGAGCGACGTTGCCACGAATACGTATAACTTCGCTTTTTAACATTGCATCGTCAACTTTTATATAGCAAATTTCATTCATAGAAACAATACCGCTAAATTCAACGGATATTAAATTTCCATTAACGCTTATTACTTTTCCTATATTTTCAGTCATTACATAGCCTCCGTTTTATTCCCATTTATGATGGAATTATATATGTTCTTATACGTAATTTCACCAGTCTTAACGTTAAATTGTCTCATACGATTAAGAAGTTTTAATCTAAGATAATAATAGTAGACGTATTCTACCGAAAAAGAGTCCATAGGCCTTAAACTTTCTAAAAATTTCAAACGATATTCAGTTAAAAATTTTTCCGCCTCTAAAGGATTATCCATTTCTATTGCGTTGCTCGCTATCTTTATATACTCTGCTGGTAAAAATTCATCTTGCAAATTAAAAGATTTTTTTATCTTCTCCGCACGAACCTTAGCAATCGATATTCTTAAATAACGCTCGCCTTGATTCCACGCCGTGATTATAGTAGAGTTGGACTTTATTGCATTTAACGGTGGAACAAGCGATAAATTGTTTAATTCGCTAATCGCCTTATCTTTTAAAAGATTTTTGCACAGCCCTATAAAACTTTCTTCCGTCATTGGCAATGGCGCACTATCGCTTAAACCGTCTAAAGATGGCAACTGTGATACTAGGTAATATTCCGACATAATTACTCAGCCTCTTTCATTAATTTTACAATTTTAGGACTTAAATAATTTGAAAGCATTTCAACAACCGTTTCTTTGGAATAATCGTAATATACGGCATCATTATTGATTACGATACGGAATCCGCCGTCAAAATTTTCGTTTGCCTTTAACGTAACGCCTTTTTTCACACTTTCTTTAAAAGACGCCATTATCGTGTTTTCAAAGCGTTCTATATCGTCTTCATTCAAAATAACCGTTAAATCTTGCACCTCAGGATTGATAGACCAACGCTCTACTACGTTAACGATAATTTTTTCAAGAAGTTGAGAAGAATAAACGGCGTCAACACCTTCACTAATAATCGCTTCAATTTCTCTCGCTACGCTTTCTCTTAGCGAAATTAATAAATTACGCCCCGCTTGACGAATTGCGTCCTCTCCTGATTTTACCATGCGAATATTTTCGTTCTTTGCATTGTCTAAAATTTTATCGGCTTCCGCTTGAGCGTTTGCAATAATTTTCTGAGCCTCATCTTTTGCTGAGTTAAGTATCGCTTCCGCTTCAACTTCTGCTGCACCTACTCCGTCTTTCCTAATTTTTTCAATAAGTTCTTGTAATTGAATTTCCATATCCTTATCTCCATTTTGTTTTGATTTGCAATTTTTATCCCTATAAAAGACAAAAAGGAACCAAGCCCTCTTCAGTCAGCTGGTTCCTTTATTTTTTTGTTATTATATAATATTTTGATTATTTTGTCAATAATTTATACGATTATACTCGTTTATAATTTTATAACGATAAGTTCCGCAAAACGCACGTTTAACAGGGCTTTTCTAAGTAGTATTAATATTGAATAAAAAACTCTCGCCATTTATAAACGAGAGTTATAAGAAAAATCACGCCCGTAGCGGAATCTAATCGTTTGCCAACTTGAAAGTGCAATCTCTATAAATTGTTAAAGTTTCAAAAATTAATAAAGTAAACGCCTTATCGGTCGTTTTTTTGTTTTATAATTTCTAAATACGCTTTAGCGTAACGGCTACCTAAAACCCTTAAAGACTTCGAGTCAAAGTGAAGAAAATCATCTTTTAAGGTAAGGTCTATCGCCTTTACTACTTTTGAGTTTTTAAGTTCTTTTTCAATCTCGTAAAAAATTCGGTTTAATTTACTCGGTCTATCTTGAACGTCCCACTTCAAAATATTTTTATCAATACCGAGCGACAACTCGCCAAGGATAACCGGAACTTCAACCCCTAAATCGCGCTTAAGTGAAGTTATCATTTTTAAAAACCTTTCTTTGTACAAGGAAACGTCTTCGTCGCTAGTGCAGTCACTCTCGCCTTGGTGCCATAATATTGCTGACAAAGTTGAATTTTTCATTGCCATTTTTGCGTTGAATACTGCGTTTTCGTAAAGTATTTCACCAGGCATCCACTCTTTAAGTTTCGTTCCACCGTCAGCACAAGGAATAAGCCCAACGTATCCGCCAAGCGCGTTTTGAACGTCGTTTGCAAAGGACTCGCTAAGCGAAACGCCAACGGTTGCACGGTCGGGAAACACTCCCCTATCCATATTGACTGGCGTTCTAAACTTTTGCCACCTTCCCATGCGCAAAACCACTATATTTTCGTTAATTAT
>JAZSOI010000022.1:0-1819 GCA_045536835.1 Christensenellaceae bacterium | reverse complement strand
TGCCGCTTGCAAAAGTAAACATGGGTTTGCAAAGGTAAACGTGGGTTTGAGGCCCTGAGGTACGATTACTTTTTCAGAACTGGCCGCACAGTGTGTGCTGGACGCACAAAAGCGCGGTCCGTGAAGAGGTGGCGCGGCGTTTGTGCGCGCTCGGCCGCGATTTGCTACAATAGGTACCCCTACCCACGACGCCGGGAAAGTTTTCGGCTTGCCGATTGGCGTCAAGGGCATCTCCCCTTGGTGGGGCTGAGCCTCCTATCGGAGGCTCAGTTTATTTCGCTTGGCCCCGCCCCTTCGTCTCGTCGTCCTTCATTTCACCCCGTTCTGCTTGAGGATGATGCGGTCGGCGTGGCGCTTGAACTTCTTGCCGAGCACATACGGGTCGAGCGTCACCTCGTTCGCGGGGATCTTCACGATTCCAAGCATGTTGAGCAGCCTTCGCGCTTCCGGGCCGTAGGCCTTCACGAACTCGTCGTAGGGCGTGGAGTTGCCAAGCGAGGCGCGCGTGTAGCTGTTGACGTGCGAGAGGACGACGTTGATGTCGTCCTGGTCCAGTGAGTTGAAGCTCGTGCCCTTGAGCAGGATGCGTCTGAGCTCCTCGTGGTTGCGCTCGACGTGCGGCTTCTGCGTGGCGCAGTAGGGGTCGCAGTAGAAGACCTTCGTGCGCGGTATCAGCCTGTACGGGTTGTTGTACGCGCGGGCGTTCTCGGTCATGACTGGGTCGGAGAACGGCGCCCCGTTGTCCTCGAGGATCGCGGGGAAGAGCTTCATGAACAGCGGCCTTCCGGCGGTGCGGTAGAGCATGTTCACGATGCCGGTCCACGTCTGGGCGGTCTCGCGCTCCTTGTGGAAGGCCATCATGAGCTGGCACGTGAACTGGATCGTGAAGAGCACGCTTCCACCCATCTGGCCCTTGAGCGTGTCGGCCTCGGGCACGAGAGCCTCCGGATTATGCGCCTTCCAGAGGATGAAGAGGTCGTGCGTCCTGTTGACGCGGCACTTCGCGTCGGTCTTTGTAGCGGCTTGCTTCGGGCGGGGCCTGCGCGAACAGGCGTAGGGGAGATCCCCCCGCCCGACGTCGAGCGCGTCCAGTCCCTCGGCCTCGATGTAGTTGTAGACGGTTCGTTCGCTGAAGCCTCCGAACGCGTCCGCGTTCGACGCCATGATGTGGCGGACGGACTGGTTGCGCAGGAGCCCGTCCTTCAGGGCGCCATTCATCTTCGCAAGCGTCTCGTCCGAGGCTTGGACGTGGCTGCGCGAGACATGGAGCTTCGACTCCCGGTCGGCCTGGGCGACCTTTGCGACGTAGAACTTCTTCGGCAGGTGGCAGATGCGCTCGTTCGTGCATCCGTTGCAGACGAAGGGCGGCGTGACGAGCCTGTCGCACGTGCGGGCCTCGTAGTCCCTGCACTGGAGGAAGCACTGGTGGCAGTTCTTGCACCACTTGTCCATGCCGCAGTTCGTGTCGCAGACGTGCGTGCGCCTGCACTCCCCGTACCACCTGCATGTCGAGTTCGTCTCCTTGAAGCCCTTGCTCGAGTCGACCCTCCTGTTCTTGATTTCGTTTGTTATGGTCTGCGGCGGCCTCTTCACGTAGGCGGCGATCTCGGGGATCGTCCATCCGCGCTTGAGTCCGTCTTCGATTCCTTCCCGTTCGACTATGGTCATCTGTGCCATGTCAGTCTCCTTTTCGATGTCGGCATCCCGACCGGACGTCGTGCCCGGCCATCGTGCCGAGCGGGGGAGTATAGCGAATTTGCAGAACTAAACGAGGGTCATCCCCTAGGGGATGATAGCAGGGAGATATTATGCCCCCCCC
>JAZSOI010000052.1:0-25283 GCA_045536835.1 Christensenellaceae bacterium | reverse complement strand
GAATCTTTGGCTAAATAGCCGATTTGCGAAGTTTATAAACTTAAAGCAATTTTGTTATCAACAAAATACAAAACATAGTTTTGTCGTAAAACCAAAGGTTTTACCTTTAAGTTTGCAAAGCAAAAAAATATCTATTCTTGCTAGCAAATTTCTATTTTTTTGCTTTATAAGGACTTAAATTAAATGATTTCGACGTTGCGACGAAGTGTCACTAAATTGTATAACTTCTTAAAGTCAATGTACGGATCCCACATAAGTTCACCGAAAATTGCTACGGGAAGATAAATGATTTCTTCAAACATACCGTCTTCAACAAGATCAGTCATCCACATATTGCCACCGGTTTGCTTATGAAGAAGTTGAATCATTTCTTGAACTTTATCGCCGTTGGTTACCCATAAAGTTTGAGCCCAACTCCAAGAGCGGTGCTTTCTGTCAATTCTATTTTTCTTAACAAACTTACTGCTTACGCCAACGTTAAACGGACCGTCGTGATGCCTAAATTCAGCCCAGTTAAGATTTACCATACCCTTAAACACTACGCCGAAATTTTCTTCTTCCCCACGAAGTTTAGAAATCTTCTTAGCAAACTCGCAAGTTTCGTCAAAATCTTTAACTGCCAAGGGAGAATAATTGAACGGGAATGCACCACAGTCTTCCCAAACGATTTGTACTCTAGGATCAACGTTTTTAATGGTTTCAAGCCTATTTTTGCAGGAAATTGCGTGAAGACCAAACTGAATTTCTAAATTTGGATATTTTTCATATAATTTACCCGCTACCGCGTTTACAAATTCGGTTGCAGTCTTTGGAATATCAACACCGTTCGCGTTTTCAGCATTGTATTCGGTAAAGGTTTGGAAATATATTCCGTCTGCTGAGAGTTCTTTATAATCGCGTTCAAACTCGTTAACGATATCGTCAACTTTATCGTAAATCGCAGATAAATCCATAGGTTTATTGTAGTTATAAAGCCAAGAATATCCCCAAACTACTTTTACACCGCAAGCGTGTGCGTATTCAAAAATCTCTTTTGCGTTTACTGGAATAAATTCGTTCCACATAATAAGAGTGTTCATTTTAAGTTTCATCATATTTTCGACGTAACCCTTATAATCGTAGATAACGTGCCCCCAAGTCCAAAGCCCACGGTTTTTGATTGCAGGCGCAGATTGAAGTTCAAAATCCCCCATAACGTCGTTACCGCGCATAAGCGTGTTACCGATAAGGAAATCTTGCTCGATTAAATATTTGTTGTAATAATCAACTACGCCGTATAAAACACCAGCATCGTCGTAACCTTCAATGATAACCGAGTCAGCACCCGCTTTGATATAATACTCTTCGGGTTTTGTTAAAACTGCTTTGGAATTATTTTTGATGTATGCGTTGTTTTGCTTAGTGCCTATATAGATAGTGTAAAATTCATCCGCCCTATTAAACGTTTCACAGGGGAAACAAGCGGGATAGTCAAACGAATATTCTAAAACGTACTCTGATAAAAGTTCTATCGCCTTTTTTTGAATGGGAAGTTTTCTTTCACCGTAAACGATAACAGCGTTTTTTGCCATAATAATTCTCCTTTTTACCTACTGTAATTCTATTTTAAAACAAAAAAAGGTCAATGTAAACAGTGACATTGACCTAATTTCTATTTCTTATTGACTTTTTACCCTATATTTTGACGGCAACACTCCAAACTTTTGTTTAAAGCATTTTGAAAACTGCGTTGGCGTTTGAAAACCAAGTTCGTAAGCAACGAGCGTTACGCTATGCTTTTGTTCTAGAAGAGTTCTTGCGATAGATAACCGATAAACGTTTAAATACTCGGTGAAATTAACGCCAAAATTTTTTTTGAAATTTCTGCAAAAATAACTTTGGTTAAACGAGAGTGCGCTCGCCACTTCCTTAGACGTTATTCGCTCTTTGTAATGCTCTTTCACAAACGCTATAACCGCCGAGCAAAAATCGTGATTTTGACTTTTGTTCCCCCTATCGCCATGCAAGTTGTTTTTGAAAATATAGGCGAAAAACAAGGTTATAAGGCCTTTAACTTCCATTGCGAACACTTCACCGTCTAACCCTTCCGAGTTCTCCGCGCTGTCGTAAATTCTCAAAAAAAGGTCGGCTAAATATCGGCTATGCTCAGTATCACCCTTAATATGATGCGCCACGGTAGACACTTCGCTCGCAAGTTTTTCAGAGAGTTCTCCTCCTAAAATTAGCGAACAGTCAAAGCATATACACTTTGAACGACTGCGCTCGCCCTTTTCAACGGTAAAAGAGTGAACTTCCATAGGATTTACGCAAATTAAATCGCCAGCACTCGTTTGGTAAGTTTGACCACCTATCTTTACCGTTTGATTACCCTTTTCAAAATATAAAATTTCAAACTCGCTATGGTTGTGCGGATCAGCGCCCCAACCCTCGCTTAACGAAGTTGCAAGCGGTATGGTTTTAAACCGCTTTCTAAACGAATCGTTTAGCATATTACACCGTTATTTTAGTAAAGTCAGATTTTGGGTGATTACATAACGGGCAAGTAAAATCATCGGGAAGTTCTTCAACTTCTTCTTCGTAACCGCAAATATTGCAACGCCATACCGTTTTGGTAGGTTTTGTTGCAGGCGCAGGTTTGATGTGCTTAAAGTAATATGCGTAAGTTGCGGAAGCGTCGTCAGTTAAGTCGAACTCATCGGTAACGTCGGCAATAAATAAGATATGCGTGCCAAGATCTACCGTTTCTTTAACCTTTGCAGTTATAACCGCGTTTACTCCCCTTGTTATATAGTTTATTCCGTTTGAAGCAGTCTTAAAGTCCTTGAAATCTTTAAACTTATCAACGTCTCTACCGTTTTGGAAACCAAAGTGAGTGAAAATATCAAAAGTAGCCTTTTCAGATAAAACGGAAACGTTAAACTCTTTGCTTTCCATTATCATAGAAGTCGTGAAATTTTGCTTATTAACTGCGAGAGTTATCGCATTTGGCGAAGTGGTAACTTGCATAACGGTGTTGGTTATACAACCGTTTTGTTTTTCGTTATTTTTAGCAGTTACAACAAATAATCCGTAACTTAACTTTCTCATTGCATTGCTCATAATTTAATCTCCTTAAAATTAATATAATTTTAACATAAATACGTCGTTTGTCAATAGCAAAACGCTTGACTTTAAAATATTTTAAGTTTAAAATCTAATTACTGCCACCGGGTAGAAAATGCACTAGCATTGCTTAGTTCCGTTAGGTCTTTGAAGGAACTAGTCAATGCTTATTTTTTTGTGATTATGAACGCTTTGAAAAGATTAAACTCATACTTTACACTATTTGAAAAGTTGTTATGGCTATTTTCCGTTGCGATTACGATAGCCGTCTTTTTTGCGTTCCGTAACGACGATTACTTAACGCTCGTTTCTTGCCTAACTGGTGTTACTTCGCTTATCTTTTGTGCTAAAGGAAACCCAGTCGGTATGGGGCTTATGATTATATTTGCAACTTTTTACGGCGTTATTAGTTTTATTTGCAAGTATTACGGCGAAGTTATAACCTACGTGGGAATGAGTATGCCTATGAGTGTTTTATCACTCGTTTCTTGGCTTAAAAATAGATACACTAAAACGGAAGTTAAAGTAAAAGACGTAACTAAAAAGGACGTTTACTTTCTAATTTTATCAACCGTTTTAGTAACCGTTGCGTTTTACTTTATTTTAAAAGCGCTAAACACAGCAAATTTACCTGTTAGCACGCTTTCGATAGCAACTAGTTTCATTGCCGTTTACTTTACCTATAAGCGTTCCCCCTACTTTGCACTTGCGTACGCGGTAAACGATATAGTTTTAATAGTTTTATGGACGGTTCAATCGTTTATATCTATAAAATACGTTTCCGTTGCCGTATGCTTTACTATATTTTTGATAAACGATTTATACGGATACTTTAACTGGCTAAAAATGAAAAAACGCCAAGCAAAAAAATAATTTTTTGTTTTTATCGTTAAAAAAGTAGCGTTTTTAAAATTTATATGCTAGAATAGTATTCGCATCGGGGTGTAGCGCAGATGGTAGCGCGCGACGTTCGGGACGTTGAGGCCGCAGGTTCAAATCCTGTCACTCCGACCAAAAAATGCAAGGTTTCATATAACCTTGCATTTTTGTTTTATGATTTGAACCTGCTCGCAGGTTCTACCCTTAGCAGGGCGCAACCCTTTTGTCGCTTTACGACATTTCCCCTAACAGGGGAATCACCTGTCACTCCGACCAGAAAAAGCGAATTGTCTTTCGACAGTTCGCTTTTTTTTGTTTGAATAGATTTAAACCGCGTTTAAACGTCTTGGCAAGTCGCGCGCTAATTTTAGATAAAGCCTCTCAAAATTGTTTTTAAAAAACAACTACTCACGCTATGTATTTTCAACTTATTCCCTTGACTTTGTATTTACATTATGATATCATAATATTATGATAGTATGATATCACTTTTAGTGTGATGATTTAATAACTTAATGATTTGATAATTTTATGTGACTGCATTTTTAAACAAGCGTGATTGTTTGAAAAATACTTAATTTTGATATAAGCGCATCCGTTTTTAAAGTAAAATCTAAACAACCACATATAAATTTTATCGAAGGAGAAATTTTTATGAATAAAACTAATACTCCAACTGTAAATAAAAAGATGTTTACGTTAAGATTAACACCCGAAACATATAGAAAAGTACGAGAAAACGTAAACAAAATTAAAGAAAAAGACGGCTACAATTATAGCATTAACGACTATTTGACCGAACTTATTGAAAAAGGTTTAAAAGGTTATTAATTATGAGCGCTGGAACGACTGGTACTGTGATTGCAGTAAAAAGACAATGGTGGTTAAAAATCAATACTAAAGCATTTAGAAAAGGAACTTTTGACGGCGCAACTTTTCCTTATATCATAAAAGTTAAATACGTTGTAAACGATAAAGAATACTTTAAAAGAAAGTGGATTAACGCGGGTAATCCCGTCCCAGAAATCAACTCAACTGTAACGATTGTGTATAACGAAAATAAACCGTCAAAATCAAAAATATTTTTATAAGTAAAAATAAAAACAAGGTGCAGAGTTTGCACCTTGTTTTTTAATATCTATAGTTGTTATTAGTTAAAATTAAATAGGTGACGTTGTGACAATAATTGATAAAATTAAAAGCGTCAAACACAAGCAAGACAAACGACTTACTCATACTTAAATAACTTTCCGTATTTGGAAATTATACGCGTACTTTTTGTACGGAAATAATTGACAAATACTTGTATTGCGAAGCGTTTCACGATTTTAATATCAATTGCTTGGTGCAACGGAGCCTAACTACGTTGAGCGAAATATTCAATTGCTTCCTTGTAGCCGTCAAATCCTTTGCCCGCTATTTGCTTTTCAGCATACATCGATACGTAACTGAGTTTTCTAAATTCTTCACGAGAGTTAATGTCGGTTAAATGAACTTCAACGGTGAGTAAACCTACCGCCTTTAACGCGTCGAGTATAGCAACGCTCGTGTGCGTGTAAGCCCCTGCGTTTATGACTATTCCGTCAAACCTATCCTTTGCCTTTTGAATAACGGTTACTAAGTCCCCTTCACTATTAGATTGCTTTACTTTTACCGACACGCCGTTTTCCTTAGCAACCGTTTTTATAAACGAAACTAACGCCTTATAGCCTTGTTTTCCATATAATTCAGGCTCGCGAATTCCAAGCATGTTAAGGTTTGGACCATTGAGTACAAGTAGTTTCATAACTTAATAAAATCTCCTTTAAAGTATCGTTTATATCGCCGTTATTGTTTACCGTTATATCAGCGGTTTCGTAAAAACCTTTCCTTTCGTTATACAACGTTTCAACGCCTTTTGAAAGAGAAAGCGGTCTGCCGTTCGTTTGAAGTAAAGATAAATCTCTCTTTATATAAACGCTGACACAATTATTCTTAATCGCGCTACGGTTTTCTTCTTTGATTATCGCGCCACCACCGAGAGAAATAACCGCGCCAGACTTTAAGCAAACGGTTTTTAAAACTGCCGTTTCTATTTCTCTAAACGCTGTTTCACCGTCTTCAGTTATTATTTGAGACGGCATTTTTTTAGTGACTTTTAAAATCTCTTCGTCAAGGTCGATAAACTCTCTATTTAACTTTTTAGCAAGAAGTTTGCCAAGCGTGGTTTTACCACAAGACGGCATACCAGTTAAGCAAATGTTGAGTTTTTCATACGTTAACTTGTTTATAATTTCTTCGGTTAACAAACTGTCGTGAGTTTTTTCGAGCCAAATATCTTGAGCGCAAAGCGCTTGTTCAACGAGCATAGGAAGTCCGTTTGAATAAGTTATACCGAGCGCGCTCGCCTGCTTTAAAAGTTCCGCTTTTTGCGGATTGTAAATAAGGTCTATTACCGCGGTTAAATTTTTGAACCTAGATAAATCGATAGGCGACGCGTAAGCGTTTGGATTCATACCAACTGGCGTTGCGTTAAAGATAACTTCTACCCCTACTTTATCGTAACAGTTTTCATAATTTACCAAAGACGTTCTGCCAACGATTATTATTTCTTTCGCTCTCTGCTTTTCGCAAACGTACCTAACGGCGTTGGACGCACCGCCAGTTCCAAGTATCATAACCGTTTTACCGCTTAACGAAATACCTTTTCTCTTCAAGGTGTAGATAAGCCCAAAAACGTCGGTATTATAACCGCATAACTTTCCACCGCTTGAGCGCACGGTATTGACTGCACCAACCGATTTTGCTTCTTCACTAATATCGTCAAGGTAGTTCATAATCACTTTTTTATACGGAATCGTTACGTTGTAACCAGCGTATTCGCTCGAATAGGCAAAATCGCCAACCATACACGGCGAAACTTCTTTAAGCGAGTATTGTAGTCCGCAAAAATTATGAATTTCCTTTGAGTAACTGTGGGAAAGTTTTTCTCCTAACAAACAGTATTTCATAGACTTTCTTTATACGTGCCAAGTAAAACGAATTTATCCGAACCATTGTCAAGTTCAGCAATAAGATTTCTAACCTGAGCGTCTAAAATATCGCCTTCAAAATCGAAGTAGAACATAAACTCGAAGTCACTGCCTTCAATCGGGCGAGATTCGATTTTAGTAAGGTTTAAACCGAACGCGTAGAAACGGCTAACTATCTTGTTAAGCGAACCGGGAGTGTGAGCCAAACTCGTCATAATACTAATTTTATCCGCACCTTTATAAATGCGCATATCCTTAGTTATGCAAATGAAACGAGTGAAGTTTTTCTCACTATCTTGAACTCTGGGTTCTAAGATTTTAAGCCCGTAAGCGGTAGCGCATTCTTTAGAACAAAGAACTGCAACGCTACTGTCGTTTCCTTCTGCAACCATCTTTGCACCAACGGCAGTATTTTCAACGTTTTCCGCCTTAACGCCTAGTTTTTTAAGGTATTCACTACATTGTGAAAGTGCTTGAGGATGTGAAATTACGGTTTTTATATCCTTAATTTCAACGCCGTTTTTAGCCGCTAAACAGTGGTCGATTTGAATTCTAACGCTCTTTACGATGTGGAAATCGTACTTTCTCATAAGGTCGTAAACTTCACTTACAGAGCCTGCTGTACTGTTTTCAATAGGAAGAACTCCGTACTCGCAAAGACCTTTTTCCACCGCGTTGAAAACTCCTTCAAAAGTCTTGAAATACGTGATATCTGATATCGGGAAAATCTTTTCAGCGGCCTTTCCACTGTTTGCTCCGTAAACGCCTTGGCAAGCAACCGTTCCGTCTACTGGGAACTCGTTAAGCGGAGTTTCGATAATCTTATCAATTTCCGCTTTCACGGGCGAAGTGTTTTGAGTAAACTTGCTTTGATAAGCCTTGCTCGAATAGAAAATAGCGTCGTAAAGTTCTTTTACGTAAAGCCTAATTTCTTCGGGGCATTTTTGGGAAAGTCTATAAACTATTTCCTTTTCCCTTTTTCCATCGTGAACGGCTTTTTCCGTTTGAGATTTGATAATCCCTACTTCTTTTGAAAGCGCCATTCTCTCTTTATAAAGTTCAATGATTTGATCGTCAATTTTGTCAATGCTGTTTCTAATTTCAATTAAGTCTTTCATAATTCACCTATAATTTCGTCAAGGAGCGCTATTGCAACGGCGCTCTCGATACAGGGAACACCCCTAACCGCAACGCACGAGTCATGCCTTCCTTTAATTTTTATTTGAACGTTTTCCTTTGATACAAGGTCTATCGTGTTTTGCTCTTTCGATATCGACGGTGTGGGCTTAAACGCCACGCGCATCGTTAAGTTAAAGCCGTTTGATATTCCACCGTTAATTCCACCGTTGTTGTTGGTTTTGAGTTTTACAACGCCGTCTTCATAGAAAAGTTCATCGTTGACGATAGACCCAAGCGAACTTGCCATCGTAAAGCCCGAGCCAAACTCAACGCCTTTCACGGCTGGGATAGAGAAGATTAAACTTGAAAGTTTACCTTCAAGCCCCTCGAACAAATTGTCGCCAAGCCCTGCTTTTAAATCGTAAACTATAACTTCCGCTACCGCACCGACGCTATCGCCGTTCGACCTTGCGTTTTCAATTTCGCTTAGCATTTCGCCGTGGTTTGAAAGGGCTGGGAAATCTTTCGTAGAATTTATAACTTCATCGTAAGAAGGCTCTCCGTTACGGTACGAGCGACCTTGAACGCCACCAACCGATTGAAGATAACAGCAAACCTTAACCCCTAGACTTTCCAAATACTGCTTGCAAATTCCACCAAGCACCGCGTAAACTGCGGTAAGGCGAGCGGAAAATCTTCCACCTCCTGAAAAATCGAGCGCACCGTCTTTTAAGTGCCAAGCGTAATCGGCGTGTGACGGACGGGGTTTACCGTACAGCGAATTGTAATCTCCGCTTTTAACGTTGTCGTTTTTGATAATTACCGAAAAATCTCCGTCGATTTTATTATCGGTAACGCCGTCGAAAATAGGTAAATCTTCTTCCTTTCTAGGCGTTGAGAACGCTTGGCTCGACGCCTTGCGCCTTGCTAAAAACTTTAAAAGTTCTTCACTATCAAAAGTAAAAGAAGGAAAGCCCTTTACCGTCATTTTAACTTCTGGAGAGTGCGACTCGCCGAGTATTTCAATATTAAGTTTTTTACCCGTGAGTTTCGACATTGAGTTTTCCCCCTAACTTTTTATAATCGGTTACGAATTCGGGATAGGACTTAGTGTAATATTCAGCGCCTTCAACTGCGCCGTCACCGTCTGCACCAGTTAATAGCACTACGCTTGACATAACCGTTCTATGATCTTTTCCACCGCTGAGCGTTGCACCTATCGGCTTTTTACCGATTATGGTAATCTTTTCTCCGTCGTATTCCGCTTTTACACCGCAACTGCCGAGCATATCGACTATTGCTTTAATTCTATCGCTCTCTTTAATCTTTAAGCGTTCTACCCCTGAAATTTCCGTTTTACCGCTCGCGTACGCGCCGAGAACGGAAACGATCTGGCATAAATCGGGAACGCTATCCATATCGAGCGAAATGCCGTGTAAGTTGGACTTTTCAACCGTAACTGAATTTTGATTTTCTATAACTTTTGCTCCAAACGACTTTAAAATATTTAATATCTCTATATCGCCTTGAACGGAATTTAAGTTGACGCCGTTTACCGTAACTTTTCCGCTTATCGCTCCCGAAACTAACGGAAAAGCAACGCCCGACCAGTCACCTTCAACAACGTATTCAGTAGAACTAGGACTATAACCACCGATAATTTTATAACCGCTTTCAGTTTCAACGTGTTTTACACCAAACGAACTTAGTACCGATAAAGTTATATCCACGTACGGCTTAGAAACGAGCGTTCCACTTACTATAATTTCGCTCTCGCCTTGAAGAGTGGATAGCGCAAGAAGTAAACCCGTTATATACTGCGAACTGATGCTACCGTCAACGTAGTATTTACCGCTAGTTAGTTTTCCGTTTACCGTGTAACCGTCAATTTGAGCGCCGTGGCTATTTAGCGAGTCAACGAGTTCCTTGATAGGTCTTTCTAGAAGTTTACCCCTGCCTGTAAAGGTTGCTTTAACGCCTAGTGCGGACGCAACTGGAAGTAAAAACCTAAGCGATGAACCGCTTTCTCCACAGTCGAGAACCACCCTATCGCTTGATATTTCACCCTTTTTAACGGTAACACCGCCGTTTGAAACGATAACCTTTGCACCGAGCGTTTTTAAAGCGTTTAAGGTAACCAACGCATCGTCGGACGAGCCGATATTTTTAACCGTTATCTCTCTGTCGGATAGATACGCGCAAATGAGCATTCTATGGGCAAAGGACTTTGACGGTGGCGCTTGTATTTCGCCGTTTATATGCGACGGCTTGATTTTGAATATTTCCATTTTACAAGCACTCCGCAAGTTTTGTAAGTTCAATTTTTTGAATAACGCCTTTGCCGTAACCCTTGGTGAATACGAAGTTTACGACGTTGCCGTCTGCTTTCTTATCCGATTTTACAACCGTTAAAATTTGTTCTACCGTGAAATCTTTTTTGAAAGAAACACCAGAACCATCTAAGAACTTTAAAGCCGAATTTTTATCTTCTAAGGATAAGTAACCTAGTTTATGAGAAAGTTCAATCGAGTACGCCATACCCTTTAAAACGCACTCCCCGTGCGACACTTTGTAATCGTAGAGTTTTTCTATCGCGTGCCCTATCGTATGCCCGAAATTGAGAAGCATTCTATCTCCGCTTTCTCTTTCGTCACGCTCGACGATATCTCTCTTTATTTCTAACGACTTTACGATTAAATCTTCGTAGTTGATATTTTCTAAATCGCTAGGCGTAATTCTATCGTCGATGAACGCGTATTTCATAATCTCACCGATACCGCTAGTCAACTCTCTTAACGGCAAGGTGTTTAAAAAGTCAGTATTTATATACACCGCGTCGGGTTGAAAGAAAGTGCCGAGCAAGTTCTTTCCGCTATCAAGGTCGATCCCCGTCTTTCCACCAACGGAACTATCCACCATTGATAAAAGACTGGTTGGAATTGCAACGTAGTTTATTCCGCGCATATAAGTTGACGCAACGAACGCAGACATATCTCCAACAACGCCACCGCCAAGGCCTATCACCGTTGACTTTCTAGATAAACCGACCTTTGCCAAAGCGTTTACGAGTTTTATGTAGTTTTCGGCGTTCTTACTCTCTTCGCCAGCGTTAATTACGAATTTGTATACCGTTTTGCCTTGAAGTAAACTCTCGATTTTCGAGTAGTATAAAGGCTCGACGTTAGTATCCGTTATAACGGCTACCTTGTCTCCCTTTATCTTCGGCAAGATATTTGCCTTGAAACTATCAAAGCCTCTATCTACTATTATTTCGTAATTTTTTGATGCTTTAACTTTTATAACTTTCATTTTTTTCTACTATCAATCATTAATTTTCTTTCGTTGCCTTCCGCTAATAAAGCCTTTAATTCCGCCTTATCTCCTTGTTTTAAGGCATCGCTATACTTTTGAAGGTTGCAAATTAACTCGTCTAGTTCACAAGATAAATTATCTTTATTCATAGTCATAAGTTCTGCCCACATTTCAGGATTGAGCCTTGCAACCCTAGTTAAATCTTTGTAACTTCCTGCCGAGTAGCCAAAGTGTTCGCTCGCTATTTCGTTTTTGATAAACGCGTTTGAAACGATGTGGCACAGTTGAGAAGTGAACGCTATCGCTCTATCGTGATACTCCGGAGAAGTTATAACCACTTCGCCAAAGCCTAAGGAAAGATAGAACTTTTTAACTTCTTCTAAAATAAAAATATCGGCGTTGACGTTTGTGAGTATCATCGACGCTTTGTCAAACAAAGTGGATACCGACCTATCAATTCCAGAGAACTCTCTACCTGCCATCGGGTGACCGCCGATAAAAATTAGGTGCGGATATTTTTTTGCAAGTTCTCTCATCTCACTCATCGTTTGGCGTTTGATACCGCAAAAATCGGTGATGATTGCACCGCTCTTTAATAAAGGCAAGTATTTTTCAATGGACGATAAAAAGGAACTGGGGTAAAGCGATACTATAAGCATATCGATATCTTTTGCCGTTTCTAAGTTAAGTTCGCCGTTTATCGCGCCGAGCATATCGGCTTTGAGCATAGTGGTTTCGCTAATATCGTAACCATAAACTTCGTATCCGCCGAGTTTCTTTAAAGTTTTGCCAAGGCTACCGCCCATAAGGCCTAAGCCTATAATTCCTATTTTCATAAATCTCTCTTCTTATTAACGATGGGAAGCATAACGTCTATGCTCTTTACAATATCATCGAACTGTTCGGGAACGATGGACTGAGCACCATCACAAAGCGCGTTCTTTGGATCGTTGTGAACTTCTATCATAAGACCGTGTGCACCCGCGCCTACGCTTGCGAGCGACAACGGTTTTACAAGCCTTGAAAGCCCCGAAGCGTGCGACGGGTCAACCACTACAGGAAGGTGAGTAAGTTCTTTTAAAAGGGGAATTGCTGAAAGGTCGAGCGTGTTTCTAGTGTACGGCTCGAAAGTCCTAATACCGCGTTCGCATAAAATTATGTCTTTACCGCCCTCACTCATAATGTACTCGGCACTCATAAGCCACTCTTGAATAGTGTTTGCAAGTCCTCGTTTTAATAAAACGGGTTTTTTAGTTTTGCCAACTTCTTTGAGTAGTTCAAAGTTTTGCATGTCGCGTGCGCCGATTTGAATAATATCAACGTCTTTGAAAAGGTCGATATGGCTAGCACTCATAATTTCAGTAACTATCGGCATACCCGTTTCCGCTTTTGCTCTAAGCAAAAGGTCAAGCCCCGCTTCTCTTAAACCTTGGAACGCATACGGCGAAGTTCTAGGCTTGTACGCGCCACCGCGAAGTACGGTTGCACCCGCCTTTTTAACCGCCCAAGCAACTTCAACTATTTGCTTTTCAGTTTCAACTGAGCAAGGACCTGCTATAATTTGGAAATTATCGCCACCAAACTTGTGCCCAGCGATGTCGACGATGGTGTCTTCCGGGTGGAATTTTCTGTTGGCGCACTTGAAAGGCTCTTGAATACGCTTAACGTTTTCAACGATATCAAGCGAACGAACGAGATCAATATCAATTTTACTCGTATCGCCAACGAGACCTAAAACGGTTGAGTGTTGACCATTACTGATATCTACTTCTAAACCTTGACCTTTAATCCATTTAATAAGGTTATTGAGTTGTTTTTCTTCATGTTGTTGTTTAACAATAATAATCATATTATACCTCTATTGATATATAAGAACTTTATCTTTAATAAAAAAATGACCGAACTTATATGCTCGGTCATTCAAAAATACTAAATAAGCTTTTAACGTACGCAAAAATAACCGATATTAAAAATCTGGTTTGAAAAAGTAATATGCAAAATAAAAGCTAAACACGTTCTTTTTCACGCTTTTGCGCTCCTTAAATAAAATCTATACTAAAAATATACGCCTATTTTTTTCAATTGTCAAGGTATTTTAGCGTATTTTATCAATATTTTATTGTCTAATTTTTAAGGGTGTGATATAATAATCTCACTATGATTAACGAAAAGATGTATGCGCTCGGTTCTACGCGCTCAAAAATTAGAGAACTCTTTGAATACGGCAAACAACTCTCTCAAAAAATAGGTGCTGAAAACGTGTTTGACTACACGCTCGGTAACCCTAGCGTTCCCTGCCCCGAAGAAGTTACGGACGTGATAATTCAAGAAGTTAAAAATCCGTCTATTCACGGTTACACTTCCGCTCAAGGCACGGTTGAAGTTAGAAAGGCAATAAGCGATTATAATTACGACCGTTACGGTTTTAGGCTTGACCCTAACCTTACCTATATGACTTGCGGTGCGGCAGCAGGGCTTGCAATAACTTTAAGAGCGCTTATTTCCGCTCCTACGGATAAAGTTTTAACCTTTGCACCTTTCTTCCCTGAATACAAGGTTTTTGCAGAAAATGCAGGTGCTAGTTTAGTTTACGCCGGTTGTGACGGTAAGTTTGAAATTGACTTTTCTAGCCTTGAAAACGTTATTTCAAGCGACGTGCAAGCGGTTATCATAAACAGCCCAAACAACCCCTCTGGGACGGTTTACAGCGAAGAAACAATTGTAAAACTTGCTAAATTTTTGAGCGATAAAGAAAAAGAATACAATCACGCTATCTATTTAATTGCCGACGAACCGTATAGAGAAATTCTCTTTGACGGCGCGGTTTGTCCGTTTATTCCCAAGTATTATAAAAACACCGTCGTTTGCTATTCGTATAGCAAGGCGCTATCTCTCCCCGGTGAAAGAATAGGCTACGTTTCAGTATCCCCTAGCGCTTTAAACGCGCAAAAACTCTACCTTGCAATAGCGGGGGCAGGAAGAAGTTTAGGTTACGTTTGCGCCCCTTCACTTTTCCAAAAAGTAGTTGAAAGGTGCGTTGACAAAACGAGCGACTCGTCTATTTATAAAGACAATCGCGACGTTCTCGTATCAAATTTACAAAAACTTGGATTTGAGTGCGTAAACCCCAAAGGTGCGTTCTACGTATTTATGAAGTCGCCTATTGAGAGTGCGGAAGAGTTCTCAGACGTTGCTAAGACGTTTGGCGTACTCGTAGTTCCGTCCGACTCGTTTGGGATAAAAGGTTTCGTTCGCTTAGCAACTTGCGTTAGCCCTGACCTTATCAAGCGTTCAATTCCAGCGCTAGAAAAACTTGCCAAGCATTTTAATTTGATATAAAACAAAAACCCTACGAAATCTCGTAGGGTTTTTATTTTAGTTATATGATATCTTCGACATCGTTATATGCTCGTAAACTCGCGTTATATTCGCCTATCGGCGAGTTATATGCTCGCAAGCGAGCGCTGTGGATATTTTTAAGTTTATTTAAACTACTTTAATACGTTAGAAACAAGCAAGGCGGTTATTCTAGCCAAAGTACGCGTACTCCTTGTACGGAATCTTTAACTGCTTAATTACCGCAAAGTTTTTTAAACTTATTTAAGGCGTTAGAAACGAGCAAGGCAGTTATTCTAGCCAAAGTACGCGTACTCCTTGTACGGAATCTTTGGCTAAATAGCTGATTTGCGAAGTTTATAACGGCTTAAAGTTCGTTGTCTAAGTTCCAAGAACGATATATATGCTTGATTACGTCTAAATGCGCTTCACAATCTAAGAAGTGCGCTTTTACTTGTTCGCCTTGTTCTTCGTTCTTAAAATCTATGGCGTATTGTGGGCTAAGCATGTAACGATACATACTTTCAATTTCTTTGCAGAAATCATCCCAACCTTTAACCCATTCGCCTTTCTTGAGTTCTTCGTTACGAGCGTAGAAACCGTCCATAATCTCTTTCTCAAGGTCGCCGGTTGCAAGATCCATACCGTCAATACTTTCCTTTTGATAAATGGGGTGGAAATTAAGTTTAACGCTATCTTTATCCGCTTCAACACCAACCATTAAACTCGTTTTCCAAGATTCACGATTGGTCTTTACAACGAAATTTAAGTTGCCTTGGCCGTATACGATATGACCGCCTTCGTATTCTTCATAACAACCGATACAATGGCTGTGTTGAGTTAATACTACCGATGCGCCCGATAAAACCATTTCTCTCATATGCTCTAACAATCTTGGCGACGGATAACGGCAATGTTCTTTACCACCGTGATAAACCACGATAACGTGGTCGGCATTCTTCTTTGCTTCTTTAATTTCACGCATGGTTTGGAATACTTCGTAAGGATTAGTTCCCATTCTATTAGGAAGAGCGTACGAATATTCGTGTTCGCAAACGTTAATGATTGCAATTTTTACGTCCTTATCTTCGATATAGTAAATTTTCCTACAATCAACGCTATCTTTACCAACACCAGCGTAAGGAAGACCAACTCTATCAAGATTATCCATAGTATCTTGAAAACCTTTCTTACCAAAGTCAAACACGTGGTTGTTTGCAAGCATAACGTCAGTTACGCCAAATTCTTTTAAAGAATCAGCGCAAAGGGGATCAGCCTTAATACCGGGGCCGAATTTTTTAACTTCTTTTTCTTCTTTTGTAAGAGCGCATTCAAGGTTAACGATAAAACGGTCGTAATCTTTAACCACTTTATCAATATCGCCCCAAACGAGTTTATGATTCTTTTCAACGAATCCCTTTTCAGTAAACGGAGTAGGAACTAAGTCCGCACCAAACAATAATTTCATAATTTATACCTCCTAGCCGTAAATAACGGCTCTTTGTGTTACTTAAACTTAAAACCTTAAATCGCCGAAAAAATCTAAGATTTTAATCTTAAGATTAAACTTATGATAAGTTTAACAAATAATAATATCCGTGTCAATAGATTTAAAAAAATAACACGGATAATTTTAAGTTTTATCGAGCGATTAACTCTTCAAACTGAGCGTTTGACATGCCTTGAATATAATCGCTAATTTTAACTGTTGAAAGTTTATTTTTAAGTTCAGTAATTGTAACACCCGATAAGTGCTTTTCAAGTTCTTGTGCGTTTAAAACACCAAAGAAATCACCTTCGATTTTTACGCTTTCAATAACGCCGTTATTCATAGAAAGTTGCAAACAAACCATTCCAAATTCGTAGCGATTTTTAACTGACTTTGTATACTTAGAAACCATATCTCTATCGGGGAATAACCACCCTATCGACTTGTTTCTATTATATATTTCCTGAATTTCTGCGTTATCTATAATAGGCAAAATTTCAGGGTTATAACGCTTAATTATATACGAACTTAAATATCCTATAAACGAAGAAACATCCATTTTAGACGTAACTAAATTCTTTATGTTTTCAACCCTAGATCTCGTTGACTTTACCGCTTTTGACGTTAACTTTTCCTTATCCACCTTTAAAACGCTAGACAAAAATTCAAGGTCGCTAGAATAAAGCAAAGTACCGTGATGAAGGACTCTACTACCTACTCTATGCTGAGCGTTACCAGAGATTTTTTTATCTCCTACTAATATATCGTTTCTACCCGATAACGTAGCCGTTAGTCCTAAAGTTTTAAGGGCGTTTAGAATAGGTTCGGCGTAACGAGAAAAATCAATACCTTCCGTCTTTGCGTTAGGTGCGATAAAGGAATAATTGACGTTTCCCTCGTCGTGATACACCGCGCCACCGCCTGTTATTCGCCTTGCGATTTTTACGTTAGATTTTTCTAAAACTTCCATATTTATCTCGGTAAAAGCGTTTTGGTTTTTGCCGATAACTACCGTAGGCGAATTTTGCCATAGCAAAAAGACTTCTTCTTGAGAAGTGTTAAAAAGGTATTCTTCCACCGCTAAGTTATAGTGTGGATCTACGGTATCTAAAACGGAAAATTTCATATAGTTAATGAAAACGGGAGCGTAGAACGCTCCCGTTATTTTAGTTATTATAAACCTTTCTTTGAACGATCGATCTTTTCAATATCGGTAAAGTTCGTGGTGGGAACGTGGCCGGGAAGCGGCATGATTTTTTCATGGAGCGCGTCGATAATCCAGTCAGGTTGCGGGAAGAAACTCTTTTCAAGTTCAAACGCGGGAGTGATCCAGTTTCTAGAACCAACTACTACTGCAGGACCGTCAAGGTAGTCAAAGCACATTTCGGTGATGTTAGAAGCCATATCTCTCATTACCGAGCCACGTTCGCACGCGTCGCCAACGAAGATAACCTTACCAGTCTTCTTAACTGATTCGATAACCTTTTCGTAGTTGAACGGAACGATAGAACGAGTGTCGATAACTTCAGCGGAAACGCCGTATTTTTCTTCCAAGATTTTCGCTGCTTCAAGTGCTCTATATAATACTGCACCGATAGTTACGATAGTAACGTCCTTACCTGCTCTCTTGATATCGGGTTCGCCGAACGGAATTTCATAGTGACCTTCGGGTACGCCACCGGGTAAGAAGTCTTCACCGATACCGTAAATTCTTTGAGATTCAAAGAATACTACAGGGTCAGTACCTTCAAGTGCCGAAGTCATTAAACCCTTAGCGTCGCTAGGAGTTGACGGGAATACTACTTTAAGACCGGGGATGTGAGCGCAAAGCGCGGTCCAGTCTTGAGAGTGTTGAGCACCGTACTTAGAACCAACTGAAACTCTTAAAATGATAGGCATTTTGAGTATTCCTGCACTCATTGCTTGCCATTTAGCCATTTGGTTGAAGATTTCGTCGCCTGCACAGCCGATAAAGTCAGCGTACATAAGTTCAACGATTGCTCTACCACCGCACATTGCGTAACCTACTGCAGAACCAACGATTGCAGATTCAGAGATGGGAGAGTTGAAGAATCTATGATAAGGAACGGCTTCGGTCATCTTCTTGTAAACGCCGAACGCACCACCCCAGTCACGATTGTCTTCACCGTAAGCAATTAAGGTCGGGTCTTCGTAGAACTTATCAATGATAGGTTCAAACAAACCGTCGCAAATATTGTACATCTTCATCTTGGAAACGGGCTTGCCGTTTGCATCCTTAGAAGTTCTAACTTTGCCCTTGATTTCTTTAACACGTGGGCATTCTTCCTTAGGCATAAGCATATCGGGTTCACGAGAAGGATCCATGCTCTTAACCTTTTGGTTGCTAAACATAATAGAAGAAATTGCGTCGGGTTCTTTGTTGAGATCCATACGCGGAGAAATTTCATCGTTGATAGCAAGTTTCATAATTTCAGTCATGCGCTTAACGATGTCTTCCTTAATAGCGTCGAATTCTTCAAGTTTTGCAACGCCACCCATAACGAGTTTAGCCTTGTACGCTTCGATAGGATCAGCATTCTTCCACGCTTCGATTTCTTCGGCAGTTCTGTAAGTTGAAGAGTCTGACGGAGAGTGACCTGATACACGGTAAGTAACAACGTCTAAAAGCGCAGGGCCTTTGCCTTCAAGAAGGAGTTTCTTCTTTCTGGTAACCGCGTCGATAACCGCTAACGGATCGTAACCGTTTACGCGTTCTGCGTGCATTTGTTCAGGGTTAAAGCCAGCACCAAGGCGAGCAACCATATCGTAACCCATAGTTTCGCCACGAGTTTGACCGCCCATACCGTAGTGGTTGTTGAATACGTTGAATAAAATGGGAAGACCACCGTTTTCGTACTTGCCGTCCATACCCCAAAGTTTAGTGATTTGGTCCATAGACGCAAAGTTCATAGATTCTAATACCGGACCACGACCAGTAGCACCGTCACCAAAGTTAGAAACGATAATACCGGGTTTGTGGTTAGAACGCTTGTAAAGTGCCGCACCGAGTGCAATAGGACCGGACGCGCCTACGATTGCGTTGTTGGGCAATAAGCCGAACGGAATAAAGAACGCGTGCATTGAACCGCCAAGACCACGGTTAAAGCCCGTCTTTCTCGCAAAGATTTCAGCAAGAGCGCCGTAGAGAAGGAAGTTGATAGCAAGTTCTTTAACGTTTCCGCCAGCGTTCATATGTTTTTCAACTACGTTTAAAACGGTACCGTCTAAGAATTCCTTCATAATATCGTAAAGTTCTTTATCGTCAAGTTTTTCAATGGACGATAAACCTTTTGCTAAGATTTCGCCGTGAGAACGGTGAGAACCGAACGATAAGTCGTTAATATCTAAGCAATATGCTTCACCAACAGCGGACGCTTCTTGACCGATAGATAAGTGAGCGGGACCGGGGTTGTTGTATTGAACGCCGTTGTATTCACTCTTGGTTTTAACTTCGTTAAGCATAGTTTCGAATTCACGGATAATAGCCATATCACGATAAATTCTAAGCATATCTGCTTTAGAGTAGATTTTTAATTCTTCTTTTAAGGTTTTATTGTATTGACAAACGGGAATATCGTCAAACTTAATGTAACCTGCTTCAAAGGCTTTCGCCGGATCAACGTACTGACTTTTAGGCATAATTAAACTCCTTTTATATATGAAAATTGATATTTTTTATTTGTTTTGAGATTAGATTTTTTAACTCTAAGATTTAAGACGTTAGAAACAAGCAAAACAAGTCTTTGCGCTATTGCCTTGCAAAGAATAGCGCGCTAAATTTAAGGTTTCAGTTTGGGTGTTAGACGAGGCGTGCGAGTATTTGCGATAGGAAACGTGCTTTTTGTACACGAGTGAGCAAAACGGAGCAGAACAAAGTATAACGCCCGAAATGGAAACTTAAATCATGAACATTGTTTCGCGAATAACTTCACAAACCGTCGGGTGTGGGAATACGAGTTTTTGAACGTCAGCCACTCTCATTTCGGTTTCAACCATCATCGCTGCGCCGTAAATCATTTCAGACGCGTACGAACCGATAATGTGAAGACCTAAAATGTTGTTGTGCTTTTTGTCGGTGATAACTTTTACAACACCGTTACCGCCTTCGTTTTCAGCAACGTAACGACCGCTGTATTTTAGGGTTACCGTTTGAATATTTACGTCTAAACCCTTCTGCTTTGCAGATTCTTCAGTTTCGCCAACGCAAGCAACTTCGGGGTTGGTGTAAATAACGGACGGAATTGAATTGTAGTTAATTCTATCCTTTTTACCTAAGATGTTGTTAATGCAAACTTCGCCTTCACGGTACGCCGTGTGAGCGAGCATTGACTTCCCGTTAACGTCACCCGCCGCCCAAATACCTGGAACGTTAGTTTTGCCGAATTCGTTGGTTACGATTGCACCGCGTTCAAGTTTAAGACCTACGTTTTCACAGCCGATACCTTGAGTTCTCGCTCTTCTACCGATAGATACGAGCGCGTAGTCACTCTTGATAGCGGTAACCTTACCGTCTTTTTCGTAAGAAACCGCGTTATCCTTGATGGAAACTACTTTTGCGCCGAGAATAAATTCAACGCCGCGACTAGCGTATTCTTTTTGAAGCATCGTAGAGATTTCTCTATCAACTGGGCCTGCAATGTTGTTCATCATTTCAACGACGTAAACTTTAGAACCTACGCTGTTAAAGTAAGACGCCATTTCAAGACCGATAACGCCACCGCCAACGATAACGATATCCTTAGGAATAGCCTTTAAATCTAAAACTTCGCGGTTAGTGAGCGCGTAGCCTGATTTTAAAGAGTCTGCAAGACCGTCAATCGGGGGAAGCGCGGGATTTGAACCGGTACAGATAAGAAGTTGCTTACCAACGTATTCCTTATCCCCTGCAGTTACCACGAAACCTTCAGCGTTTCTCTCTTTGATAACCGCTTGAGCGTACACGACGTCAACCTTTGCTTTTTTAAGTTTTGCGCCAACGCCCGATACGAGTTGCTTTATAACTTTATTCTTTCTTTCAACTACGAAACCGTGGTCGATAGAAGGATTTTCAAACTTAACACCGTAATCAGCAGAGTGCTTAGCGTAATCGAAAATCTTTGCCGAGTACAATAAAGTTTTAGTGGGAACGCAACCTTCGTTTAAGCAAACGCCACCGAGCGCTCTCTCTTCAATTACTAACGTTTTAAGACCAGCGTGGCCTGCGTGATCCGCTGCGTTGTAACCAGCAGGACCGCCACCCAAAATAATTAAATCGTACATTTTATTTTCCTTTTTATTTAAATCTTTTTATTTTTAAGCGTAAGCGAAATTACTTAGTAAGTAAAAGGTCGAAATTTTCAAGTGCGAAGCAAACGTCTTTTAAAAATCTTGCCGCAGGTGCACCGTCAAGCGCTCTGTGATCGAACGTTAAGGATAAACCCATTGCAGGATAGAACACGTCAACGCCGTTTACTTGTTTTACTCTGCGAGTAATCGTGCATACGCCGAGTATTGCAGTTTGCGGTGGATTGATAACCGGTGTGAAAGATTCAACGCCCAAAGAACCAAGGTTGGTTACGGTGAACGACGCACCCTTTAATAAATCGGGGTTAATCTTGCCACTTTGCGCGTCTTTAATAACCGCTTTTGCTGCGATAGACATTTCGTTTAAAGAAAGTTTGTCAGCGTTAAATACGGTGGGAACGAGAAGTCCTCTTTCAGTATCAACTGCAACGCCTAAGTGAACGGAATTAAAGTATCTCATCTTGTCGTCAAGATAGTGAGCGTTTAAGTCCTTGTGGTTTTTAAGCACTCTAGATACGGCGTAAAGTACCATATCGTTTAAAGTAATGTTGTTAAGACCGAGCGCTTCAGCACCTGCTTTTAAGGACGCGCGCATTGCTTGAAGTTTAGTCGCGTCAAACGAAGCGTTAAGAGTAAGTTGAGCCATAGTAGAAAGTGACGCATGCATTGACTTTGCAATAACCTTTCTAACGTTGGGAAGTTTAACGTCTTCATAATCGTTTTCGGGTGCGGAAGTTGCGGAAACGGGAACGGCTTTGTTAAGGTCGCTAAGAACGACTTTACCGTTGATGCCCGAACCTTCAACGCTTTCTTTGTATTCTTCCTTAGCAGCGGAAGAAACGGTCAAGCCCATATCAACGAGCCTTTGAACGTCACGCTCGATAATTCTGCCGTTAGGACCGGTTGGAACTGCCTTTAATAAATCGGCGTTAGTCTTGTCCGCTAAAAGCCTTGCTCTTGGCGAGATAGAAGTAGCGTCAACTGAAGATGCAACCGCTTGAACGGGTTCTTCAACCTTAACTTCAACTTTAACTTCTTCCTTAACTTCGGGAGCGGAGTCGCCTTCAGCCTTTGGAACGAACTGGGAGAAATCTTCCCCATCGTTACCGATTACTAAAACGTTTTCAAGACAGGGAACGTCATCCCCTTCTTCTCTAAAAATCGCTAAAATTTTACCCGATACCGGAGCAGGTTCGTCAAACGAAGACTTATCAGTTTCGTAAGAGAATAAAACTTCGCCTTTTTCTACGGTGTCGCCAACTTTCTTTTGGAACGCGGTGATAACACAACTTTCTACGCTTTGCCCTTGACGAGGCATAATTACTACGGTTGCCATTTGATTTCTCCTTTAAAAAATGAATTTTTACGTATTTATTATAAATACGTTTTTAATCTATACAACACAATTTTACAACTTTAAATTTTTATTGTCAACACAACTAACCCCAAAAAAGCAAATAAATAAAGAAAAAACGCCCTTTTCGAGCGTTTATTATCTTAATAGCCCACCCAAAGTCCAAACAACAAGATGAGCGACGTAAGTATTAAATTTAAAATTTGGAATTTCCAGCAATACTTAAACCAAGACGAGTAACTTACGTCCACTAGCCCTAAACTTATAAGAAGTGCTGCGTTAGTTGGGTATATTACGTTAGAAAATCCGTCGCCAAACGCGAACGCAACGATTGCAAGTTGCGAAGATATTCCAAATATGCTCGCGATAGGCACTATTATAGGAATAAGCATAAACGCCTTAGCCGAGCCAGAAGGAATAAAGAAATTCATAACGAGCACGATTAAGTAAATTAAAAGTATTACCGACCACCTAGGCATTTTGTTTGCTAGTTTAACTACGCCGTAAAGAACGGTGTCTAATATGCCCGCCTCTTCCATAGTGTACTTAATAGACGACGCCATAAGTATCATAAGTACCGCCGGCAATATGCTTACGACACCGTTTAAAAAACTCATACCTAAATCGTTAGGTTTCATTCCCGAAACGAGCGTGGAACTTACGCCAGCAACTAAAAACATAACGGCAACTATTATCATCGTGTAGTCTTGAATTGCAGGGATAAAGCCCGAGCAAAGAACGGCTAAAATTCCAACGCTAAGCACGGAAATAAAGACGATAGTCGCCTTATCCATTCGTTTTTCGCGCTTAAACGATAAATTCGCATTGTCGACGTCAACTGCTTTTTCCACCTTTTTAGCGTGGAGATATATAAAGCCGTAAACGAGCGGATAAATGAGAGCAAACGATAAAATTCTAAGCCAAACGCCCGAGAACATAGGAAGATTTGCAAGTTGCTGAGCAACGCCAACGGTAAAGGGATTGCATACGCCCGACGCAAACCCACAGCCAACTGCGAGCAAACTCATACCGATACCTGTGAGCGCGTCCCATCCAAGACTTATCGATAGCGCAACGACGATAGGAACGAGCGGAACGCATTCTTCAAACGAGCCGACCATTGCGCCGAGTGCCATAAAGAAGAAGATTATTATCGCCATAAGTTTATAGCGAACTTTATAAAAGCGTGCGGTGATTTTATCGAGCATATATTTTATAAGCCCGCATTTATCAAGCGCTGTAAATATTCCACCGATAACGAGTAAAAAAGCAATTACCGCAATGAGCGCACCACTACCCGACGCGCCTAGTACTAAAAACGGGGATAACACCCATTTCCAAAATGGAATTTCTCCTTCGATAAAGGTAAAGCCACCAGCCGTGTCGATTATAGTGTTTCCGTTTGCGTCAATAATTCTATCGTACGAGCCAGACGGAATTACTAAGGTTAAGACGTAAGTTCCAACCATTAAGGCAAATATAACCGCTATTGCAATTATAAAAGATTTCGTACTGATGTTAAGTTGTGTCTTTTGTGTTTTTTCGTTCATCATAATTATAATATATTAAAATTCTTTTTCTTTGTCAAACAAAAACGCCCTCAAAGGGCGTTAGTGGTCACTTGTTTAAAAGTGTGTTTAATACGGGTTTTATTTGGCTTGATACGAGTAGATATCCTTCATGGTTGAAATGACCACCGTCAGTGGTAAGCCCTTCGTAAACTTCGCCCGTTTTTTCGTTAAATAACGGAGTGTAAAGGTCAACGAACTCGTAGCCGTAATTTTCGGCGTATTTTTTAATCTTAACGTTATTGTAGCAAGCGATTTGGTTTTTTACACCCCAATGCTTTCCACCCATAGCGGTAAGTGAACATAAAACGATTTTCGTCTGAGGAAGATTATCTTTAAAGCCTTTTAAAATATCTTCGTAATTATCAAACATAGTTTCAAAGTTATTAGCACCTATTAGCATTACTATAACCTTTGGCTTTAAATCGTAAACGGAAAGTTTAAGTCTATTTTCCACGTCAAAAGTAGTATCTCCACCGATACCGCGGTTTGACGTTACGTATTCCGGATAATAAGTTTTAAGATCGCAACCGTCGGTTAAACTATCGCCTAAAAATGCAACTTCAACTTCGTAATCACCGTAGCGCTCGTTTTCTTCTTCGTAAAGTTCAAACTTTGCGTCGTAATACTCTTTTACTAAACGTTCTCTTTCGTTTTCCGCTTTTCTTTCGGGAATTACTTTAATAAAAATCACGAGTGAAAAGGAAATTACAACGAGTTGTATAATTGCTATGATAATGAAAAATAGTTTTTTGTTTTTAGTCATTTTCGCCACCACTATATGTTTATGAGTATATTGTACCACAAAA
>JAZSOI010000033.1:0-2454 GCA_045536835.1 Christensenellaceae bacterium | reverse complement strand
GGTATCAAGATTATGGTTAGCGGTAGACTTGACGGTGCGGAAATCGCTCGTTCCGAGCAATATCACGAAGGTTCAATTCCCCTTCAAACTCTCCGCGCTGATATCGACTACGGTTTTGCTGAAGCGCACACTACTTTCGGTATAATCGGTATTAAAGTATGGATTTACAAAGGCGAAGTATTGGGCGGAAAGAAGACTACTGAAGGAGGCGAAGCTTAATTATGTTGATGCCTAAGAGAGTTAAAAGAAGAAGAGTTCATCGCGGTAGAATGACTGGTAAGGCTAACAAGGGTAACACTTTAGCATACGGTCAATACGGTTTAGTTGCTATGGAACCTGCTTGGGTTACTTCCAACCAGATTGAAGCAGCGCGTATCGCAATGACGAGATTTATTAAGCGTGGTGGTAAGGTTTGGATTGATATCTTCCCCCACAAGCCCATCACTCAAAAACCTGCTGAAACCAGAATGGGTTCAGGTAAAGGTTCTGTTGAATACTGGGTTGCAGTAGTTAAACCGGGTAGAGTAATGTTTGAAATGTCCGGTGTAGAAGAAAGCATTGCAAGAGAAGCGATGCGTCTTGCAGGTCACAAGTTACCTATCAAGACGAAGTTCGTTAAGAGAGAAAGTCAAGAAGGCGGTGAAGGTTAATGAAAGCGAAAGAAGTAAGAGAAATGACTAACGACGAGTTAGCATCAAAACTCGTATCCTTAAAAGAAGAATTGTTTAACCTTCGTTTCCGTCACGCGACCGGTCAACTTGAAAATCCCAACGTTTTAAACGGCGTTAAGAAGGATATTGCAAGAGTTAAAACGGAAATCCGTGCAAGAGAAATTAAGAAGGCGTAACGGAGGAGAGTTTTATGGAAAGAAATTTAAGAAAAGAAAGAGTGGGTTTAGTAGTTTCGGACAAGATGGACAAAACCGTCGTTGTAGAAGTTACCGATAAGAGAAAACACCCCCTTTACAAGAAAACTATTACTAAAACTATTAAGTTTAAAGCGCACGACGAACTCAACGAATGCGGTATCGGCGATAAAGTAAGAATCGTTGAAACTAGAAAACTTTCTAAAACTAAGAACTGGAGAGTTTCCGAAATCGTTGAAAAGGCGAAGTAAGGCGAGGAGGAGAGAAAATGATACAACCACAAACCAGATTAAAAGTTGCAGACAACTCCGGCGCTAAAGAAATTATGTGCATCAGAGTTTTAGGCGGTTCATTTAGAAGAAGTGGTAACATCGGCGACGTTATCGTTGCAAGTGTTAAGACTGCTACTCCGGGTGGCGCTGTTAAGAAGGGTGACGTAATTAAGGCTGTTATCGTAAGAAGCGCAAAAGGTCTTCGCAGAGCAGACGGTACGCACATTAAATTCGACGATAACGCAGCAGTTATTATCGACAACAACAAGCAACCGAGAGGAACTCGTATTTTCGGACCGGTAGCAAGAGAACTCCGTGAAAGAGAATTTATTAAAATAATTTCTCTCGCACCGGAAGTACTGTAAGGAGATTATTATGAAAGTTAAGAAAAACGATAACGTAGTAGTTCTTACGGGTAAAGACAAAAAGAAAACTGGTAAGGTTATTGCAGTTATGCCCAAGGCTAACAAAGTAGTCGTTGAAGGCGTTAACGTTCAAACCAAGAACCAAAAAGCACGTTCCGCTCAGGAAACCAGCCAAATTATCAAGAGAGAAGGTCCTATCGACGCTTCTAACGTACTCGTAATCTGCCCCGTTTGCAAAAAAGCAACGAGAGTAGCACACGCTGAAGTTGAAGGTAAGAAGGTTAGAACCTGCAAAAAGTGTGGAGCATCGCTTGACGGCAAGTTTGAAAAAGCAAGCAAGAAAGCAGTAGAAGAAGCACCCAAGAAGGCTACTAAGAAAAAGAAAGCAGAAACTAGCGAAGCAACTGAAGTTGCTGAAGTAAAAGAAGTTAAAAAGACTTCTACTAAAAAGACCGTAAAGAAAGATACGGCAGAAGCTGAAAACGCTTAAAATTTAAGGAGAACTAATTATGGCAGAAAAGACTCAGGTTGCTAAGGTAACTGCAACCGATTCGACTTGCAGAGTTAAAGATACCTACAAAGCAGAAGTTGTACCGTATCTTATGAAGCAATTTAACTATAAAAACGTTAACCAAGTTCCCAAGCTCGTTAAAATCACCATCAACGGTGGTCTTGGCGATATTAAGGACAATGCTAAGAGTGTTCAAAACGTAGAAAAAGAACTTGCACTTATCAGCGGTCAAAAGCCCGTTCTTACCAAGGCAAAGAAATCAGTTGCTAACTTCAAGGTAAGAGAAGGAATGACCGTAGGTATCAAAGTAACCCTTCGCGGTGAAAAGATGTACCAGTTCTTCGACAAGTTCGTTTCAATTGCACTTCCCCGCGTAAGAGACTTCAAGGGCGTTCCCGATAAGTCCTTCGACGGTAGGGGAAACTACGCGATGGGTATTAA
>JAZSOI010000025.1:0-23632 GCA_045536835.1 Christensenellaceae bacterium | reverse complement strand
AGACGAACTTATGAAAGATAAAGTTACCGGCAAGCCCATGCAAGTTGGTCCTAAGTATCAACCTATCACTTCTGACGACGCGCTTGACTTTAACGAAGTTATGGATAAGTTCGACGATATGATGACTTGGCTTGCAGGCGTTTACGTTAACGCGTTGAACCTTATTCACTACATGCACGATAAATACGCTTACGAAGCAATCGAAATGGCTCTTCACGATAGCAAAGTAAGAAGATTCTTCGCAACTGGTATTGCAGGTCTTTCTTGCGTAGCCGATTCACTTTCTGCTATCAAGTACGCAAAAGTATATCCCATCCGTAATGAAGACGGTATCGTAACCGATTTCAAAATCGAAGGTGATTTCCCCAAATACGGTAACAACGACGATAGAGTAGACGTACTTGCAGTAAATCTTGTTAAGACGTTTATGAACAAGATTAGAACTCACTATACCTACAGAGATTCCGTTCCCACAATGAGTATTCTTACTATCACTTCAAACGTAGTTTACGGTAAGAAGACTGGTAACACTCCCGACGGTAGAAGAGCAGGTGAACCCTTAGCACCTGGTGCTAACCCCATGCACGGCAGAGATTCTCACGGCGCACTTGCATCGCTTGAATCGGTTGCTAAACTTCCGTACGAACACTCTAGAGACGGTATTTCTAACACCTTCTCAATCACTCCGGCATCGCTCGGCAAAGAAGATTAATATAATAATATATAAGGAGAAAAATTATGTCGCAACAAGTTGAAAATTTAGTAAATATGTTAGATGCTTACTGCGCAGACGGTGGTCACCACTTAAACGTAAACGTTTTCAATAGAGAAACGCTTCTCGACGCGCAAAAACACCCTGAAAAATATCCGCAACTCACTATAAGAGTATCGGGTTACGCAGTTAACTTCATCAAACTCACCAAAGAGCAACAAGATGACGTTATTTCGCGTACTATTCACGAATCCATGTAATTAGGGCATAAAGGGGGAAATTATTTCCCCCTTTATTCCGTTATTTGCGTCGTCTATCTTCGTTTACTGCTGTGTTTGCGAACTTCGTTGACCAACAAGGTCTAACTCATCTCGCAAACTTCGCGAGCCTTGATATACTTGCAACTAACGTCCTAATTAAGTTGTTATAAACGGCGTTAAATTTTAAATATAATAAAAAATCAATTAAATAATTCACAATGAAAATTACTATTATCAGGCACGCTGAACCAGATTACGCTAATGATACCTTAACTAAAAAAGGTTTTTACGAAGCCGAACTCTTAGGTAAGTACTTAAAAGATGAAAAGATAGACTATATCTATTCTTCGCCACTTCCAAGAGCAAAGTTTACCGCTGACGGCATCGTTAAATACAATAACGCTAAAACCTATGAGGTTTTAGATTTTTTGCGTGAGTTCGATCCGTTTATGTGGGATAGAGCGCCGTCTTATCTAGCGTCTGACGATAGGCTTTACGATAAAAATGCTTGGACGGACGTCGAGTTTATGAATAACCCGAAAATCAAAGAGCATTACGAACTCGTAAAAAGAGAATTTGCAAACTTACTTGAAAAGCACGGATATAGAAAAAACGGCGTGTATTACGACGCGATAAAGTCAAATCACGATAACATCGTTTTTACTTGCCATTTTGGTTTGGGAAGCCACTTGCTAGCGGAATTATTAAATATGCCGGTAAACGCGGTTTTAAACCACACTTGCGCAGCGCCTAGTTCTATAACCACGATAGTTACCGAAGAAAGAGAAAATGGCAAAGCCATTTTTAGAATGCTTTCGTTCGGTGAAACGACTCATTTAAAAATGAGCGGTGAGCCATCTTCGTTTATGGCTAGATTTGACGAAGTGTACGGAGACGGTAACCGCAGTTTAGAAGACGACGATTAATTATGAAAAAACTTGGTATTAATTTTGAAAACGTTCTCGCTATTAAAGACGAGTTAAATATAAACGTATTGCAAACGCTTTATAAATTAAAGAGCGTAGGCATCACTTCGCTTGACGTAAAATACGAAAGGTTAGTCGGCGAAAATTCATACTTGAAAGAAATTTTAATTTCAGGGCTAACTATCGGCTCGATATTTTCGTTTTGCCCCTTTTCCGAGCAAGACAATATTCAAAAAGCGATAGAAATGGTAGATTTTGCAACTGAGTATAAAATTAAAGAGATAATGTTTCTTCCCGAGTTTAAAAAGGGTGGGTATAGTGCTGAAGATATAGTTATCGTTAAGCAAAATTTAAGGCGCGTGGTAAAATACGCGGAAGCATTCGAAGTGTCTATTGGTATTGAAAACGTTGGAAGTAGCGAATATCCTTTTAACGATTTAGACTCGACGTTAGACGTTTTGAAGTCGGTTAAAGGTCTTCATTTGATATTTGACGGTGGAAACTTTACGTTATACGGCGTTGACCCGTTGAAAGCCGTTTATCCGCTTGCGCCTTACGTTCAAAGGTATCACTTAAAAGATAGAACTCTCGGCGAGCCGTTATACGACTTTGTTGAAAAGACGGTTAGCGGTGATTCTTCCTTTGTTCCAGCAGTTGGCGAAGGTCAGTCAGAGTGTTTAAAAATTTACGAAAACATCAAACAATTTTATCCGTCCGTACCGCTCGTTTTAGAGTTTCCGTTCGGCGAAAAGAACTTGTTTGAGAAGATAGAAAAATCCGTAATGTACGTTCACACGGAGATGTTTTTATGAGTATAAAAAGTAACGTCCAATTTTTAGAAAACGCACTTAGCGAGTTTGCTCCCATAGTGTTAGATTACGGTAAGGATAAAGTTATAGGTTTTCCAAACGATAACGGCAGTAGCGACTTGATAATATTCGTAAAGCCTGACGAGATGGTTATGACGTTCGGTTTTCAAAACGCCCACTTTGCAGGCGACGACGCTAATTCTTGCGCTGAACACACTAAAAAATACCTAACCAGCGAATATTCTTCAGTTGAGTTTTTCGTTGGCGAAAAGGACGTGTTCGGCGGTTCAAGACTGTCAAGCACCGTAAAATTCGATACCGTTGAAAGAATAGTTAACTGTTATTCTTGCGGTGTAGAGCAGGCAAAGGAAGGTTTATATAAGTTCTTTAAAGAAAATAAAGACGTAAGCGTTAGAGCGGTATCATATGACAACAAGATAAATTGCGTATCGAATATCGACTTTAACGGAAGTGATTTTATCGTTACGGTGGTGAGATAATGCTTGGGCTTTTAGTTAACGTCTTTGCGGTGGTTGGCTGTTCGCTTATAGGTCTACTATGCAAAAAGATAATTAACGATAAAATTGAAACGGTGGTAATGCAAGCGCTTGGCGTTTGCGTTATGGTTATAGGTATAACGGACGCGATAAATCCAGTTTCAGGTACTGCGGGAATACTAGTTTTACTTATTAGTTTTGCGCTCGGCTCGATAATCGGCACGCTTTTAAGTTTAGACGGTTTGTTCGATAGGGCGGGTAACGCTTTATCAAAATTGTGCTGTAAAGATACTAATAACAGCAGTAATTTTTCCGAAGGTTTCGTTCAAGCAACGATGATATTTTGCATAGGTGCAATGGGAATTTACGGCAGTATTGAAGCGGGGCTTGGCGCTCATAAGACCTTGCTCGTTAAAGCGGTGCTTGACGGAACGGTTGCGCTTATATTAACCGTAAAATACGGCATCGGCGTAATATTTTCAGCCATACCGCTACTTATTTATCAAGGTGTATTCATACTACTTAGCGGGCTTATAGGTCCATATTTGACGAGTGAACTCGCATTTAGGCAAGAACTTTCAGCAATAGGCGGAGTGTTCGTTTTGATGATAGGAATTAACCTTGTAGGCATAAAAAAACTCAACGTTGCAAATATGTTACCTGCACTTTTAGGCGCGTGTTACTTTTTGTTCGTATAAACTAAATGTTTCACGGCAAAGCAATTTTTCATTGCTTCGCCGTTTTCTTTTGCTAAAAAAAGTCAAAATTTACCTAAAATTCGCCAGTTTCATATTGAAAAATTTAATTATTTATTATATAATTAAATAAAAGGAGCGTCTTAACTTTATGAAAACCGATTTTCCGTGTTATTTATTTCATCAAGGCACTAATTTTAACGCCTACGATTTATTAGGCGCTCATTTTGGCGTGCGCAGTGGAAAAAACGGCGTTTATTTTAGAGTATGGGCGCCAAACGCTATATCCGTTTCAGTCGTAGGCAGTTTTAACGGCTGGGATAAAACGCTCAATCCCATGCAAAAAATCTCTTCTGGGATATACGAAACGTTTATTGCTGACGTTAAGGAATTTGATTCGTATAAGTACGCAGTAACCTCAAAGTCAGGAAAAACCGTTTTAAAGGCGGATCCTTACGCTTTCCATTCGGAAACACCGCCGTTTACCGCTTCAAAGGTATATAACATAAACGGTTTTAGATGGACGGATAAAGAGTATTTAGAATTGCAAAACTCTAAAAATCACTTAAAGTCACCTATTAACGTTTACGAAGTTAACCTTGCTTCGTGGAAGAGAAAAGATAACGGCGATTATTATTCCTATTTAGATTTAATTAAGGAACTCGTTCCTTACGTTAAAAAAATGGGTTACACTCACGTTGAGTTTATGCCTGTATCTGAGTATCCCTTCGACGGTTCGTGGGGGTATCAAGTAACTGGTTACTATTCGATAACGTCTCGATTTGGTACGCCAAAGGACTTTATGAAACTAGTTAACGCCTTCCACAAGGCGGGAATAGGCGTTATCGTTGACTGGGTTCCCGCGCATTTCCCGAAAGACGAGCACGGTCTTATTGAGTTTGACGGCTCGCCACTTTACGAATACCAAGGCAAAGATAGGCAAGAAAACGAAGTGTGGGGAACTAGATATTTCGACGTTGGAAGAGACGAAGTTCAAAGTTTTCTTATCTCAAACGCACTTTTCTTCTTTGAAAAGTTCCACGTTGACGGACTTAGGGTTGACGCTGTTGCCGCAATGCTTTATCTAGACTACGATAGGCGACCTGGCGAATGGGTTCCAAACGAATACGGCGAGAATAAAAACCTTGAAGCGATAGCGTTTTTCCATAAACTCAACAAGGAAGTTTTCGCTAGGTATCCAAGGGCGTTAATGATAGCGGAAGAGTCGACTGCAAACATTAAAATTACGGGGCCCGTTCACGAAGGCGGTTTAGGATTTAACTTTAAGTGGAATATGGGTTGGATGAACGACACTTTGTCTTATATGACTACCGATCCGTTGTTTAGACGGCACGACCACAATAAACTTACCTTTTCTTTAACCTACGCGTTCAGCGAGAATTATATTTTACCGCTTTCGCACGACGAAGTGGTTCACGGCAAGAAATCTATCCTTGATAGAATGAGCGGTTCTTACGAAGATAAGTTTGCAGGAAACAGAGCGCTTATGGGTTATATGATGGCTCACCCCGGTAAAAAATTAACTTTTATGGGGCAGGAGTTCGGTCAGTTTAAAGAGTGGGACTATAAAGAAGGAATAGAGTTCTTCTTAAAAGACTATCCGCAACACGAAAAACTCAGCGTATTTTATAAAGAACTCAACGAGTTTTATCTAAACACGCCGTCACTTTACCGAGTTGACGATAGTTGGAACGGTTTTTCGTGGATTGACGCTGATTTAAGTGACGATAACTTGTATTCCTTTATTCGTCGTGACGAGAGTGGTTGTGAACTTATAGCGGTTATCAATATGAGTGGAAAAGACCAAGAGTACCTCCTAAAAGTTGAAGAAGGGCAGTATGAAGTTGCGTTTAACTCAGACCTAAAAAGATACGGTGGAAACGGTAAGGTTTTGAAAAAGACTTACCTATCTAAAAAAAGTAAATGCGGAGTAGTCGGGGTAAAGATTAAAATTCCCAAACTCTCGTTTATATATCTTCAAAAGGCAAAAAAATTGTAAATAAAACAAGGGGGCAAATTATGATTTACAAGAAAAAATGTATGGCTATGCTTCTTGCCGGTGGGCAAGGCAGTAGATTATACGCCTTAACGAACAAAATAGCAAAACCAGCGGTTTCATTTGGGGGAAAGTATAGGATTATCGACTTTCCGCTTTCAAACTGCGTAAATTCTGGCATTGATACGGTAGGTGTTTTAACTCAGTATCAACCGCTAATACTCAACGAGTATATCGGCAACGGTCAGCCGTGGGATTTAGATAGAAACTTTGGTGGCGTTCACATTTTGTCGCCCTATCAAGCAAAGGAAGGCTCGGAGTGGTTTAAGGGTACTGCAAACGCTATATATCAAAACTTGTATTTTATAAAGCGCTATAACCCCGAACACGTTTTAATACTTTCGGGCGACCATATTTACAAGATGGATTACTCAAAGATGCTCGACCACCATATTAGAACTAACGCGGACTGTACTATTGCTGCGTTTAAAGTTCCTATGGAAGAAGCGTCAAGATTTGGTATACTTAACGTAAAAGAAGACGGTGAGATTTATCAGTTTGAAGAAAAACCCAAACAACCAAAATCCGACTTAGCATCAATGGGTATTTACATCTTTAAGGCTGAAAAACTCTACAAATACCTTGAAGAAGACGAAAAGTTAGAAGGTAGCCGTAACGACTTTGGTGGGGACGTATTGCCGAGGATGTTATCGCTTGGTGAAAAGATGATGTCTTACGAGTTTTCTGGTTACTGGAAGGACGTTGGAACGATTTCTTCCCTTTACGACGCTAATATGGACTTGCTTGGGGATACGCCTAACTTCCAAGTAGACGAAAAGTCATGGATAATTCGTTCTAGAAACCCCATCGAGCCACCGCATTATATAAGCGACAACGCAAGGGTGGTAAACAGCGCGGTAATTTCTGGTTGTGAAATTTACGGAACGGTAGAAAATTCCGTTTTATCTCACAACGTTGAAGTTGAAGAGGGCGCAATCGTTAAAAACAGTATAATTTTTAGTGGTGTTAAAATTAAGAGCGGTGCGTACGTTGAAAATTCAATTATCGCGGAAGACGCGGTTATTGAAAGCGGTGCTAAAGTTGGTGGCGTAACTGACGATAAGAAGATTTCCGTTATAGGTGGCGGAATCACCGTATCTAAAAACAAGACCGTTTTGCCTGGCGAAATGGTTGAAAAGGACGTTTAAGGGGGTTAGAATATGAACGCATTAGGTTTAGTTTTTTCAAATATTCACGATAACAACGTTCCTGAACTTACTCAAGATAGAACTATGGGATCTATTCCGTTTTGCGGAAGATACCGTTTAATTGACTTTGCGCTTTCAAATCTTGTAAACTCTGGGATTATGAAAGTAGGTCTTATAACTAAGAGTAACTACCAGTCGCTTATGGACCACGTTGGTTCGGGAAAGGACTGGGATTTGGCGCGCCGTCGCGGTGGCCTTCACATTTTGCCGCCGTTTGGGCTAAAAGAAAACGTTTTATACAACACTCGTTTAGAAGCGCTTAGGGGAGCGAAGAATTTCCTTGCGCGTTCTGACGAAGAGTACGTAGTTATGACTGACTGCGATAACGTTTGCACTTTAAACTTTGATAAAATCTTGCAAGAACACGTTAAAAATAACGCAGACGTTACTCTCGTTTACGTTAAAAAAGATTCGTTAGAAGTAAAAGACGTTCAAAACAAGATGGTAGTTGACCTTGACGATAGCGGTAGAGTAAGCAACATATCTTTCTCGCCGAGAACCCAAGGCGAAATCAACCTTTACACCAACGTTTGCCTTTTAAAGAGAACGTTACTTCAAACTTTAATAGCGGACGCGTTCTCGCACGGATATAGCCATTTTGGTAGAGACGTGCTTGTTAGAAACGTTAACAGTTTAAGAATTTTTGCTTACGAGCATAAAGGTTATTACGTTGCACTCAATTCACTTCAAAGTTATTACTCTGAGTCTCTCAAATTCTTAAACCGTTCCGTTCGCGATGAAATTTTTAGAAAAACTGACGTTTACACTAAGGTTAAAGATAGCGCGCCCACTCGCTACGGTGCGTCTGCGGTAGTTAAAAATTCGCTTATTGCCGACGGTTGCGTTATCGAAGGCACGGTTGAAAACTCAATTATTTTCCGTGGCGTTAAAATCGGCAGGGGAACTGTCGTTAGAAACTCTATACTTATGCAGGGAACGATTACTGGTGAAAACGTAACGCTCAACGCAATCGTTGCCGATAAAAACGTAGTAGTAAAAGACAGGCGAGTATTATCCGGTTGTGAAACACATCCGTTCTATATAAGTAAAAACATAATAGTTTAAGGAGTAAAAATGGCAAAAACAGCAAAAAAGGAAGTTGTAATTCAAAAGAAAAAGAGCGTTTTATACGTTGCTTCTGAAGCAAACCCTTTCGTTGGCACGGGCGGTTTAGCGGACGTTATAGGTTCGCTACCCAAAGCACTTGCAAAAAATAAAGAATTTGACGTGAGAGTGGTAGTTCCCTTGTATAAGGACTTCTCGGCGGAGTTTAAAGACAAACTTCGTTACGTTGGCAATTTCAACGTTCCGCTTTCTTGGAGAAATCAGTATTGCGGTTTGTTTGAGTATGACTACGAAGGCGTAAAATTTTACTTTTTAGATAACGAATATTATTTTTATCGCGACGGCTTGTACGGTTATTACGACGATGGAGAACGCTTTGCGTTCTTCTCTAAGGCGTCGCTATCGCTCATGCGTTATTTGGACTTTTATCCCGATATTTTGCACGCTCACGACTGGCAGTCGGCGTTATCGGTAATTTACCTTAAAACTATGTTCCGTTACGAATACGGTTACGATAGAATTAAAACGATGTTTACAATTCACAACATCGAATATCAAGGTAAGTTTGGAAAAGAGATTTTAGGCGACGTTTTCGGTCTTTCGGACGAGTTTTATCCCGACCTTGAATACGATAACTGCGTAAATCTTTTAAAAGGCGCAATGATGCTTTCCGATATCGTTTCTACCGTTTCGCCAACGTACGCTAGCGAGATAAAATACGACTATTTCTCTCACGGTTTGTCGCCGATAGTTGAGCAAGTTCAACACAAGACGGTTGGCATACTTAACGGCATCGACCAAAAAGTATATAGCCCCGAGCACGATGAGAGAACTTTTGCTAAATATTCGGCAACCGACTTGTCTGGTAAAGCCGTTTGCAAGAAAGAACTTCAAAAAATGCTCGGTCTTCCCGAAAAGGAAAACGTTCCGGTTATCGCAATGATAACTAGACTCGTAGGGCACAAGGGCGTTGACTTATTAAAAGGCGTTATAGACGAACTTTTAACTGAAAAAGTTCAACTCGTAATACTTGGTAAGGGTGAAACTCAATACGAAGAGTTTTTCAAAAAGATGCAAGACGAATACTCTACTAAGTGTAGGGCGGTTATTGCATACAATAAAGATTTATCGTCAAAAATCTATTCTGGTGCGGATATTTTCTTAATGCCGTCTAAGTCTGAGCCGTGCGGTCTTTCTCAAATGATAGCGGCGCGTTACGGCACCGTTCCGGTAGTAAGAAAAACCGGTGGTCTTGCAGACAGTATTACGCCTTACAATATAGACAGAAAGAGCGGTAACGGTTTTAGGTTTGAAAACTACAACGCTCACGAAATGCTTTTCGTGTTAAAAGACGCTGTGTTTACCTATAACGATAAAGAAACTTGGTTAAAGATTATGACCAAAGCTATGAAGACCGATTTCTCGTGGAAAAAGTCCGCTAAAGAATACGAAAAAGTTTATAACGATTTACTTTAATTTACACAACAAGGAGAACTATGAACAAAACCATGACTCAGAAAGACGCTGAAACGCTAATTCTAGGCAAACTTTCAAGATATTTCGGCGTTACCTTTCAAGAAGCAACCGAAGACCAAGTGTATAAAGCAGTTGTAATGTCGGTAAGAGATATCCTTCTTGAAAAGAGAAAAAATTATCACTACAAAATTAAAGCGGCAAAAGGTAAGAGAGTATATTATCTCTGCATGGAATTTTTGCTTGGCAGAACGCTTAAAAATAGCGTTTACAACTTAGGTTTAGAAGAAGTTTTCGATAACATTTTATCATCGAAAGGCTTTTCGCTTGAAAACCTTTACGAGCACGAGCCGGATGCTGGTCTTGGCAACGGTGGTTTAGGCCGCCTTGCCGCTTGTTTTATGGATGGGCTTGCATCGTGCGATTATCCCGCAATGGGCTTTTCTATAAGATACGAATACGGTTTATTCAAGCAAAAAATCGTTGACGGTTGGCAAACCGAACTTCCCGACATTTGGCTTCCCGGTGGGGAAGTGTGGCTCACTCAACGCTTAGATAAGACTTTCAAGGTAAAATTCGACGGAAAAGTTTTAGAAACTTGGACGGAAAACGGCATGAAAGCAAACTTGGTTGACTACAACGAAGTTGAAGCCGTACCTTACGATATGATGATATCAGGAAAGGATAGCGAAGCGGTTTCCATTTTAAGACTTTGGGCGGCAAGAGCGGTTGACAAGTTCGACATGAACTCTTTCTCTCAAGGAAATTATATGGAGAGTTTAAAGGAAAACAACGAAGCGGAACTTATAAGTAAAGTTTTATATCCGTCGGATAATCACTACGAAGGTAAGTCTTTAAGACTTAAACAACAATATTTCTTAGTTTCGGCAACACTTCAAAACATTTTAGCCGACCATTTGCATAGGTTTGGAACTCTTTCTAACCTTCACGAAAAGGCTGCAATTCACATCAACGATACGCACCCTGCGCTTTGCGTTCCCGAACTTATGCGTCTTCTTATGGATGAACACGGTTATACATGGGACGACGCTTGGTATATAGTAACCAACACCGTTGCGTACACCAACCACACCGTTATGCCCGAAGCACTTGAAAAGTGGAACGAAGACTTAATCGAAAGAAGACTTCCTAGAATTCACGCAATCATTAAAGAAATTAACCAACGCTTCTGCGGTGAAATGTGGAACTTATTCCCGGGTGACTGGAACAAGATTGAAAGAATGTCAATACTTAGTCACGGTCAAGTGAGAATGGCTAACCTTTCGGTTATCGGCTCACACAAAGTAAACGGCGTATCTGGTCTTCATAGCGACATTATCAAAAAGAGCGTATTTAAAGATTTTTATAGCGTAACGCCCGAAAAGTTTACCAACGTAACTAACGGCATTGCGCACAGAAGATGGCTTTGCCAGTCTAATAAGGAACTTTCCGCGTTTATAACCGAACTTATAGGCGACGGATTCGTTAAAGATGCGAGCGAACTTGAAAAACTTGGCGAGTTTAAGAAAGATAAAGCCGTTTTAAAGCGTTTAAACGAAATCAAGGCTATCAAGAAAAAGCAGTTTAGCGATTACGTTTATAAAAAGCAAGGCTTAATCGTTAATCCCGAAACTATGTTTGACGTTCAAGCAAAGCGACTTCACGAATATAAGCGACAACTTCTAAACGCAATGAACATAATTTCGCTTTATAACGATTTGCAAGAAAACCCCGACCTTCCAATGCTTCCAAAAACCTTTATTTTTGCAGCGAAGGCAGCGCCAGGTTACTATTTTGCAAAGCAAATTATCAAACTTATTTGCTATTTAGCAAAGGATATAGACAATAATCCTAATCCTAAAATTCGCGAGAAATTAAAAGTTGTATACCTTGAAGACTATAACGTTACTCTTGCTGAAAAACTTATGCCGTCGGCGGAAGTTTCCGAACAAATTTCAACGGCAGGCAAGGAAGCGAGCGGTACGGGTAATATGAAGTTTATGATCAACGGTGCGTTGACGCTTGGCACGCTAGACGGTGCTAACGTTGAAATGAGCGAAGCGGTTGGCCTTGACAATATCTTCATTTTCGGTCTTAAATCGCACGAAGTTGACGAACTTTGGCAGTCTGGTTACAGTGCAACGGAGTTCTATAACAACAACGTAAAACTCAAAAAAGTTATCGAAGCGTTAAAGCGCGGATACAACGGCGAAAGTTTTTCAATGATTGCCGATTATCTTTTAACAAACAATAGAATTGCAGACCCGTATATGTGTATGGCGGACTTTAACGATTATCAGTCGGCTCGCCAAAACTTAGAAAAACTTTACGAAAACAAACTTAAATGGGCTGAAAAATCTCTTATTAACATTGCTGGTGCAGGTAGATTTGCAGCCGATAGAGCGATAAGAGAATACGCTGAAAACATTTGGCACTTGAAAGAAATTAAATAAAATGACGTTCAACTATAATCCGCTCGATAAAAAATTCAACGTTTCGGGCGGTAGCGTAAAACGTGGTAAACCTTTTACCGTCAGTATAGAAACTGACGGTAAAGAGTGTTACTTAATACTTTGTCACGACAAGAGTGGAAAAGAAGTCGTTTACCCTATGGTAAGAGTAGACGGCTTGTTTTCAGTTACGCTAGAAAATTTAAAAGTTGGTCTATACTTTTACTATTTTAGGTGTGACGGTAAGTTCTTTGGTCGTGACGAACTACTTTATGCTAAGCGTTATAAAACGCTAATAGACCTTCAAAAATATCAATTAACCGTTTATAAATCGACGTTTAAAACGCCCGACTGGATAAAGGGTGGTGTAATCTATCAAATTTTCCCAGATAGATTTTATAAATCTAAGACGGCAAAAGTTGAAGTGAAGAACAAAATGCGCGTATGGGGTGAAACGCCCGAGTGGAAACCAAACGAAAACGGCAAGATTTTAAACGACGACTTTTTCGGTGGAAATTTTAAAGGTATCGAAGAAAAATTACCTTACTTAAAGTCGCTTGGAGTTACGGCGATATATCTAAACCCCATATCAAAGTCTTATTCAAACCACCGTTACGATACTTCAAACTACTTAGAGTTTGATAAACTTTTAGGTAGCGACGAAGATTTTCAAAGTCTCGTTAACGCTTCAAAAGATAACGGCATAGAAATTATTTTCGACGGTGTTTACAATCATACTGGTGACGATAGCGTTTATTTTAACAAATACGGTAATTTTAGTGAACTTGGTGCGTACCAGTCGAAAAAGTCGAAGTATTATAACTGGTATACCTTTCAAAAATTTCCAAACCTATACACGTCTTGGTGGGGAATTAACGTTTTGCCAACCATTAACAAAAATTCCGTTGAGTTTGAAAATTTTATAACGGAAGAAGTGTTAGATAAATACTTTTCTTTCGGCGTTTCGGGTGTGAGGCTTGACGTTGTTGACGAGCTTCCGTCAAAGTTCGTTAAAAAGATAAGAAAATCGGTTAAAAAATCAAACCCTAACGCGATAGTTATAGGTGAAGTGTGGGAAGACGCGTCAAACAAGATAGCGTATTCTCGAAGATGTGAGTATTTTTGGGGCGATGAACTCGATTCTGTTATGAATTACCCCTTAAAAAACGCTTTAATAGAGTATTTGATAACTGGAAAAACTCAAACTCTTTTAAAAACGACGTTAGAGCAAATTCACAACTATCCGCCTTGCGTACTCAACGCGCTTATGAACATTTTAGGAACTCACGACACACCTAGAATTTTATCCGTTTTATCCGGCGTTAAAATTCCCGACGATAGAGAGAGTTTATCCACCTTTAAACTAACTCGTAGCGAGCGAGAAATCGCTAAAAAACGTTTAAAACAAGCGCTTTGCTTTATCTTTACGATATACGGCGTTCCAACCGTTTACTACGGCGACGAACTTTGTTTTGAAGGGGGAAAAGATCCGTTCAACAGGGCTTGTATGGATTTTGATAGCAAAGAAAAAGAGATTTCGCTACTCATTAAAAAACTTTCTCAAATCCGTAAAGACTGTGGCGTGTTTAAAGACGGCGAAACGGAAATTAAATACTGTAACGACGGTGTGTTTGCATTTACTAGAACTAGTAAAACCGAGCAAATAACCGTAATACTCAACTCAGGCAATTATTCTTTCACCGTAAACGGTGAAGGGTGCGTAGAACTTTTAAGCGGAAAGCACGAAAAGTTTTACGATTTAGATAAATATTCTTACTTAATTTTAAAATCGGAGTAAATATGAACGTTAACGAAAAATTGATGCAGGAATTCAACTTAACCAAAGAACATACCGACAATATAGTCGCGTTGTTAGACGACGGCAATACCGTTCCCTTTATTGCTCGTTATAGAAAAGAATTAACTGGGCATATTGACGACCAAGTGTTAAGAGCGCTTCTCGATAGGCTCAACTATCTTCGTAACCTTGAAACGAGAAAGCAAGAAGTTGAAAAATCTATAACCGAGCAGGGTAAGTTTACCGAAGAGATAAAACTTGCGCTTGAAAACGCGGAAACTTTAACTGAAGTTGAAGATATTTACCGTCCGTACAAGAAAAAGAAGGAAACTAGGGCAACGAAGGCAATCGCAAAGGGTTTATTACCGCTTGCTGAAACCATTTATGCTCAAGATAAGAACGGTTTACCAGTTGAAGAACTTGCAAAAGGTTATATAAATGTAGACTTAGGTGTTGAAACAGTTAAAGATGCACTCGCAGGCGCGTCCGACATCATCGCCGAAATGATAAGCGATAACGCCGAGATAAGAAAGGCGCTTAGGCGTATGTTTATTCGCTTAGGCGTAGTTTACTCATCATTTGCAAAAGGCGTTGACGAAGATTCGGAAAAAGCGGGCGTTTACGAAATGTACAAAGAGTTCTCCGAGTCCGTTCAAGAACTTAAATCGCATAGAGTTTTAGCGATTAACCGCGGTGAAAAGGAAGGTATTTTAAAAGTTAAGTTGTCAATTCCCGAAACCATCGCTCACACTACTATTAAAAGGGGTGTAATAACTGCTGACAGTCCTTACGTCGATTTTATTCTTTCCGCTATTGAAGACGCGTATAAGCGCCTTATAGAGCCTTCAATCGAGAGAGAAGTGAGAAGTATGCTCACCGAAAACGCTCAGGAAAGGGCTATTAAAACCTTCGAAAATAATTTAAGACCGCTTCTTATGCAAGCACCGCTTAAAGGCAAAGTCGTTATGGGCTTTGACCCAGGACTTAGAACTGGTTGTAAAATCGCGGTTGTTGACGATACTGGTAAAGTTTTAGGAAAAACCGTAGTTTACGCAACTCTTCCCGATGAGAATAAAAAGGCACAAGCAAAACAAATACTTAAAAAGTTTATTTCAGCGTTTAAAGTTGAAGTTATCGCAATAGGCAACGGTACTGCATCAAAAGAATCGGAAATCTTTATTGCCGACCTTATTAAAGAACTTGACCAAAAAGTATCTTACATAGTGGTTAGCGAAGCGGGTGCGTCCGTGTACTCTGCGTCCGAACTCGGCGCTGAAGAGTTCCCCGATTTTGACGTTTCCGAGCGTTCCGCAGTTTCCATTGCAAGAAGACTTCAAGACCCGCTTGCCGAACTTATAAAAATCGATCCAAAGTCAATAGGCGTAGGGCAGTACCAACACGATATGCCCGAAGCAAGACTTGACGAAGTTTTAGGCGGTACGGTTGAAGACTGCGTTAACACCGTTGGCGTCGACCTTAACACCGCGAGCGCGTCGTTACTTTCTTACGTTGCTGGTCTTAATAAATCTATCGCTAAAAACGTGGTTGAGTTCCGTGAAGAAAACGGCAAATTCACGTCGAGAAAGCAACTTTTAAAGGTTAAAAAACTCGGCGAAAAAGCGTACACTCAATGCGCTGGTTTCTTGCGAATCGTAGGTGGTAAAAACATACTTGACAACACGGCAGTTCACCCAGAGTCATACGAGGGTGCGGAAAAACTCTTATCCCTTTTCGGCTATACAAGCACGGACGTTGCAAACGGAAATTTAGCGGAATTATCGAATAAAATCAATAAGTACGGCATTGAAAAAGTATCTACTGAGTGCGGACTTGGTATCGACACGGTAAAGGACGTTGCCAGCGAACTTATAAAGCCCGGTAGAGACGTTCGCGATGACTTGCCAAAACCGGTTCTTCGCTCGGATATTTTATCGCTTGCCGACCTTAAAGAAGGTATGGTGATAGCGGGTGTAGTTAGAAACGTAACGGACTTTGGCGCGTTCGTTGATATCGGCGTTCATCAAGACGGTTTAGTTCACATTTCCGAACTTTCCGACGGTTTCGTTAAAAATCCCCAGTCGATAGTAAAGGTGGGTCAGCCCGTTCAAGTAAGAGTAAAGGGCGTAGACCTTAAAAAGAATAGAATTTCCCTTTCTATGAAGGGGCTCGGCAAATAATGTACAAATGTTAATTATTTCAAAAATAATTGACAATGGGTGGGTTAGTTGCTATAATATTTGAAGATAAAATTTAAATTTTAGGAGAATAATTTTATGTCTACTTTTGAAAAAGTTAAAGCAATGTTAGTTGAAAAACTCGGAATTCAAGAAGATAAAGTTACTTTAGAAAGCGAAATTATCAAAGATTTAGGTGCTGACTCGTTAGACCTTGTTGAAATGCTTTTATCCTTAGAAGAAAATTTTGGCGTAACCGTATCTGACGAACAAACCGAGTCTATTAAAACCGTTAAAGATATCGTTGACGTTATCGACAATCAATAATTAAGTTTAAAAAAAATGCTACGCAAATTTGCGTAGCATTTTTTTATGAAAATTTTATTAAATAGCGGTTAATTTTATAATTAACCGTTGCAAAATTACTTTGCGTATGGTATACTTTTTATGATAAAATAGAGATAATATTTTTACGGAGTAAAAAAATTGAGTAACGGCATAAAGGGAAAACCGAATAAAGACCAGTTTTTCACGGTTGAATTTTGGGGTGTAACGCTTATAGTTTCCGCCTTTCTCGTTTTAGTGTGCCTTCTTTTTGGGGACAACGTTTTGTTTGAAATAGGCGGGGAAGTTCAAGCGTTTATTCTCGGACTGTTCGGGTATTTATCGTACCCGTTTTTACTCGTGCTTATCTTTTTAGGTTTTATTATGCTTTTGGGTAGAAAACCCGAACGCAAACGCTCGCTCAAACAGTTCAAACTCTTGATTTTATTTCTCTTTTTCGTTGTAAGTCTGCTCACCATTATCACGAACGACGGCTCGACTGAAACTTATAAAGAATATTTGTCTTACGCGTTTTCTAGTGCTAGGGGTGGGCTTTCTTCGTCAGTTGTTGGCGGAGCGATTTTCTCACTTATAACTTTCTTTCCAGTTAAGTACTTAACTAAGCTTGGCGGTATCGTTTTGTGTATCGTTTGCTTATTTATCATATTAATTTTTGTCGCAAAGAAGAAAAAGGTTGATAATAAAGAGCAACAACCTGTTCCTGAACAACCTGCTCAACAAGTAATGCAATCGCCAATTCAACCGCAATATCCACCACAACAACCTTACGATGGGTATAATTATCAGCAAAACGCAGGCGGATATCCGTATGGATATAATAATCGACAGCCGTTTAATCAGCCTTACGGCGCTCAACCGCAAGGCGTTTCTAGTTACGGTAGAAATGAACTTTACGGTAACCAACAACCGCAAAACTATCAAAATCCGCCTATTTATTCCGATGCAGAAAAGCACGATAGGAATATGGAAATTTTATACGGAAATCGTGAAAGCACTTATTCTCAAGCATATAGTGACGAGTTTTCGTCTAACGTGATTAGGGTAGACGAGCGCGAGAGAGAAGACGCACGAGCGAAATTATTTGGCGGAAGCGTATCTTCGCCTATAAAAAAGGAAGAAATCGTCAAAGACTACACACTTGACGATAGTTTTTCGTTCAACTTAAATCCAAAGGAAGAAGAATTTAAGCCAAATAAACAAGAAGTAGTTGCAGAGCCTGTATATAGCGAGCCTATAATAGAGCCCGAAGATACTTTAAGCGACGAAACGTCCAGCACGTTTACGAGTGATTTACTTAAAAATTTAACGACAACCGAGCCTACGCCTAAGCCTACTTCGCCAGTTGAAAAGGAAGAGAAGAAGGAAGTTACAGTTGAAGAGAGTGGTGAGTACGCCAAACGGCTTATTGAAAATATGCCGATTAACTATAAGTACAAGAAACCGCCCGTATCTTTATTTAAAACTGCGGATAACTCTCAAAACAACTATGAAATAGAAGTTTTCAAAGCGGAAGTTAAAGCGAAAATTTTAACCACTTTAAAAACTTTCGGTATTGAAACGGATATCCCTAGAATTTTCAAAGGCCCTGCGGTAACGCGTTTCGATATCGCCGTTCCGCCGGACGTTCCCATTAATAAGGTAACCAAACTTCAAGGCGACCTTAATCTAAGAATTGCCGCAAAGAGTGCTATCCGTATGATAGCGCCAGTTCCAAACACGTCGTACGTGGGAATTGAAGTTCCAAATAAGGAAGCGGACACAGTTAATATCAAAGATATTATCGTTTCCGATCAATTTATCAATTCAAAGCCGTTCTCTCTTACTTTTGCGCTTGGTAAAGATATTATCGGTAATCCCGTTTCGCTAGACCTTGCCGATATGCCACACGCATTAGTTACCGGTACTACCGGTTCTGGTAAGAGCGTATGCTTAAACACTTTAATACTCAGTTTAATAACCAAGTACGGTCCAGACGAACTTAGGTTCGTTATCGTTGACCCAAAGCGCGTAGATTTAGAGCCGTTCAAAGAAATTCCACACATGATGTTCGGCGATATCATTGAAGACGTTCCTATGACTAATTCAATGCTTACTTGGGCGGTTGAAGAGATGGAAAACCGCTATCGCGAACTTGCAAAAGCGCGCGCCAAGAACATTAAAGACTTTAACACTCGCGCTCGTGCTAACGGCGAACGCATTATGCCTAGAATCGTTATAATTATGGACGAGTTTGCCGATATCATGCTTCAAGATAAAAAGGGCGTAGCAACTAAGGTATGTCTTCTTGCGCAAAAGGCGAGAGCGGCAGGTATTCACTTAGTTCTTGCCGCGCAAAGGCCGTCGGTTGACGTCGTTGAAGGTCCTATCAAGTCCAACTTGCCGTCTAGAATCGTGTTTAGGGCGTCTTCTATGCCAGACTCGGTCGTTTCACTTGGCGAGCCTGGTGCTGAAAAACTTCTCGGCAAAGGTGACTGCTTGTATAAAACTGGCGGTATGCTTGCCGTAGAACGCGTTATGGGCGCGTTTGTTTCAGACGATGAGATGTACGCCGTTATCGACTACGTTAGTGATAACAACGAAAAGTATTTCGACCTTAACAACTGGTCTAAGATAAAAGCAAGGGTATCTTCTTCAAGTCAAAGTGAAGAAGGGGATTTCGCCGAAGGCGGTAAAACCGCTGGTGGCGGTGGAGAAGACGGTGGAATTGACCCCATCTACATCAAGGCTATGCGCGTTGGATACAGTTTCGGTGGTCTTTCTATGTCGTTCTTGCAAAGAAAACTTGCCGTTGGTTTCCCAAAAGCGGGCAAGATTATCGACTGGCTTACTGATAACGGTTATATCACGCCTAACGCGGTTGGTGGTAAACGTCAAATGATAATGACCAAGGAAGATTTTGAAGAGAAATTTGGTGCTGAATAATGCTTAAAGATAAAAAAATCGGGCTTATTTCGCTCGGTTGCGATAAAAATAGAGTAGATTCCGAAAGGGCTCTCGCTCTTATAAATTCTGGTGCTAAAATCGTTAACGACGTGGATAAGGCAAACGTAGTAGTTATCAACACTTGCGCGTTTTTAGAAAGCGCAAGGGCGGAAGCGATAGAGACGGTTTTTTCCGTAAACGCACTAAGGGGTAACGGTAACTTAGAAAAAATAGTCGTTACAGGGTGTTTACCAGAAAAGTTTATTGACGATATCTTTGACGATTTTATAGAAGTTGACGCATTTTTAGGTATCAACGATTACGACCTTTTGCTCGACGCCATAGTTGAAACTTACAAAGGTTATAGAGTAAATTTCGTAGGAAAAAATAAAAAAGTTCAAATAAAAGAAAGAATTATGACAACACCTTGTCACTATTCTTACCTTAAAATAGCAGACGGATGCAACAATAAGTGCACTTACTGTTTAATTCCTAAGATTAGGGGTAAATACGTATCAACGCCTATTGAAGAACTTGTTGAAGAAGCGAAAAACTTGGGCGACCTTAAAGAACTTATTTTAGTTGCGCAAGACGTTACTAGGTACGGTGAAGACTTATACGGAGAGAAAAAACTCGTAACGCTCATAAGAGAACTATCAAAACTTGAAAACGTTGAAAAGATAAGACTTCTTTATTGTTATCCCGACGCAATAAATGATGAACTTATTTTAGAACTTAAAACCAACGATAAACTTTTAAAATACGTAGATATTCCACTTCAACACTCTGAAAACTCAGTACTTAAAAGAATGAATAGGCGTGGAACTCGTGAAGATTATTTATCTTTGATAAATAAATTGAAGGATGAAATTCCATACATAGCAATTCGTTCGACCTTTATTACTGGTTTTCCAGGTGAAACGGAAGAAGATTTTAACGGACTTATAGATTTTATTAAAACGGCGAAATTAGATAACGCTGGATTCTTTGCTTATTCTAGGGAAGAGCAAACCCCTGCGTATAAACTGCCTAATCAAATAGATGAAAAAGTTAAGCAAAAACGTCTTAGAAAACTGTATTCCGTACAAAAGGCGATATCAAAGCAGTTGTTAAAGAGATACGTTGGCAAAATTTTGGAAGTTGTGTGTGACGGCGTTGATTACGAAAAGCAGTCCTTTTACGGTAGGCACTACGGATTTGCGCCCGATATCGACGGAAAAGTATATTTTACAAACGACGGAATTATTTCACAAGGCGAAACTTATAGCGTGTTAATTGAACGCGCAGACGAATACGATTTACACGGGAGGGTATCAAATGAATTTACCGAATAAACTTTCACTTACTAGAATTATAATGGTTCCCATTGCGGTAGCGCTCTTTTATATGACGTTTATACCGTATAATTACGTAATATGCGCAGCAGTTTTTGCAATTGCTTCGTTTACCGACTTTTTAGACGGTTACATTGCGAGAAAATACAACTTAGTTACCGATTTAGGTAAGTTTTTAGACGCTATTGCAGACAAGGTTTTAGTGCTTGCGGTACTCACAGTTATGCTCACTAACCCCTTCGTGTTTGCAGGTACTGGAAAACTTAGCATCGGCTTAAAATTTGGTGCGCTCGTCGGCGGTATAGGCGTTACGATTATCGTTGCCAGAGAACTCGTAGTATGTTTCCTTAGAATGATAGCGGCGGGCAAAGGAAAGGTTCTCGCTGCGGAAAACGTTGGAAAGATTAAAACTTTCGCTACTGATTTTGCAATGATTTTCTTGCTCGTTGCAGTTCATTTCTCAGTTTTATACATAATTGGCTTAGTACTCTTTGTAATATCCGTAATTTTAACGGTATATTCGGGCGTTTACTATTTAGTAAAGAATAGGGACGTGTTTTAATGAATACCATTAGCACGTTTAAACTGTTTGGCGTAGAAAAGTCAGCAGTATCGGCGTTTTTAAGCGAAAACGGACTTAAACACGAAGTTATAGGCGATGAGTTTGACTTGCTCGTAAAGATAGATTACGGCAAAACTTATGAACTTGAAATCGATAGACTTCAAAAAGAGTTTTTGTCAAGGTTTGAAAAATACGTTTACGCTGAAAGCGATATAACGCTTAGTGAACAACTCGTTAAGATTTTAACGCTAAGGGGCGCTAAAATTTCAGTTGCCGAGAGTTTTACCGGTGGTGGAGTATCGAGCGCAATAACGTCCGTTTCGGGCGCAAGCAAAGTCTTTTACGAAGGCGTTGTTGCGTATTCGCCCGATGCTAAACACGACAGGCTTGGCGTAAGTTTTCACACGATTGACGAGTTTAAGCCGGTTAGCAGTCAAGTAGCGTCCGAAATGTGCAAGGGTTTACTTGAACGTGGAACTGACCTAGCGATTTCAACTACTGGAATTGCGGGACCTAAATCGGACGATTCCGACTTTCCAGTCGGGCTTTGTTATATAGGCGTAAGCAGTAAAAGTAAAATTACCGTATACAAGCACTTTTTAAAAGGCACTCGTGATGTAATCACGAGAAACGGCGTTTTACTCGCGTTATTTCACGCGGTTATGGCGCTGAGAAGCGGTAGTTTCGACGTTTAATATAGAAAAAATAAAGGTGGATAAGATTATGAATGAAAAACAAAAGGCATTAGAACAAGTTCTCGGTCAAATTGAAAAGCAGTACGGCAAGGGCGCTATTATGAAACTCGGCGCTGGTTCTGCCGACATTAATTTAGAAGTTATTCCTACCGGCTGTATGGCGCTTGACTTGGCGCTCGGCGTTGGCGGTGTTCCTCGCGGAAGAATAGTAGAAATTTACGGGCCTGAATCATCTGGTAAAACCACCGTTGCCCTTCACGTTATTGCAGAAACACAAAAAAAGGGTGGTATTGCAGCGTTTATCGACGCTGAACACGCGTTAGATCCGTCTTACGCTCAAAAACTCGGCGTTAATTTAGACGATTTATACGTTTCTCAACCTGATACCGGTGAACAAGCACTTGATATTACCGAAAGTTTAGTAAAGAGTGGTGCGGTTGACATTATCGTTATCGACTCGGTTGCCGCTCTTACGCCAAAGGCTGAAATTGAAGGCGAAATGGGCGATAGCCACGTTGGTCTTCAAGCAAGGCTTATGTCTCAAGCGCTTAGAAAACTTACAGGTATTACAAATAAGAGTAAAACTTGCGTTATCTTTATCAACCAACTTCGTGAAAAGGTTGGCGTAATGTTTGGTAACCCCGAAACCACGCCAGGTGGTAAAGCGCTTAAGTTCTACGCTTCCGTTCGTATCGACGTTAGAAAGGCTGACGCTTTAAAGGACGGCGACGGACTATTCGGCAATAGAACTAAGGCGAAAATCGTTAAAAACAAACTCGCTCCGCCGTTTAAAACTGCGGAATTTGATATTATCTACGGTCACGGCATTTCTCAAGAAGGTTGTTTAGTAGATTTAGGCGTTCAATACGGCGTTATGGAAAAATCGGGCGCGTGGTTTAGTTACAACGGCGAAAAGGTTGCTCAAGGTAGAGAAAAGGCAAAAGATTACTTAACTTCTAACCCCGAAATTATGGCGGAAATCGAACAAAAAATTCGCGACGCGCATAGGGAACAATTTGAAAATAAATAATTTAAAATGCAACGGCTAACGGCCGTTGCATTTTTTATGGATAAATCGTTGACGGAGCATATTTATAGTGATATAATTACATAGTAATTACTAAGGAGAAATTATGTTTGACAAAAATCATATTATATTTACTATAACAGCCTTTTCGTTAATAATAATCGGCTTGATATTGACGTATAAGTTGGTAAAAACGAAAGACCGTAAAAAACTCGTGTTAAAAATTTCGGCACTTGCTACCGTAATTATCCATTTTAGCAGTTTATACGTTGATTTTTTCTCGGGAAGAGAACCTAGTGTAGAAGATTCTATGCTTCTTCCAATATATCCGTGCAATATCGCTATGTGGACACTTTTAATCTTAGCGTTTATGAAAAATACCGACGGAAGACTATTTAAATTTTTAGCGGTAGTAACGTTCTATTTGGGTATTTTCGGCGGAATACTCGGCATCGTTATAAACGAGATTTATATGAATAATCCAAACTTATTAGAGTGGGGAGTTTTAAAGGGTTTATTAAGCCATACGACGATGTTATTCGGTTGCGTATACGTCGTAGTCGGAGGGTTCTTAAAGCCTAGGGTTTCAAACATAATATACGT
>JAZSOI010000001.1:0-12267 GCA_045536835.1 Christensenellaceae bacterium | reverse complement strand
TTGACGAACTTAGATACTATATTATGACGCGCCCTAAAAACTCACCGCCAAAACCATATAAAAGTGAAGTTGTTTTAAATAAAGAGAAGTTAATAAGGCGGTTATCAATAAAAAATAGAAGATATGAAAAATGAGAAAAGCATTAAAAAAGCACTTAAAAAGCGGGCGCTTGGATACGACTCAACCGAAGTTACCGAAGAGTATACCGACGACGGAGACGGCGGTGTTAGGCTGGTAAAAAGAAAGGTTGTTTCTAAAAACGTTCCGCCCGACGTTTCCGCCGTTAAACTTCTTATCGAACTAGACGGCGAAGACGGTGATATAACTAAACTTACCGATGAAGAATTAGAAAGTGAAAAACAAAGACTTATCAAATTATTTTTAAAGGAGAATTATGATAATAAAAAGAAGTAGTGCACCCATCGTTTGCGACGTGTGCGGTTGTAACAACAAGGCTGATTTTTTTATAAAATCAACGGAAAACGAGAGCGATTTTTACAGCGTTAAGTTGTGCAAAAGTTGCGCTGTTCAAATTAAAAATCTCTTAGTAAAAGAACTTAAGAAGAAGGAGAGCGAAAGTGAAAACTAAAAATAGCGACGAAAAGCAAAAGTTTAAAGAAGATATCGTCAAAGCGGTAACTGAAGACTTTTTAAGAAGGCGTCAAGAAAGAGAGAGTTTCGATAGGCAATGGAAACTCAATATGAACTACGTTGCTGGGAATCAATACTGTGAAATCTCGCCTAGCGGTGACGTTATAGATGAAGAAAAGTATTATGCATGGCAGTCTAGAAGTGTGTTCAATCACATAACTCCGATAATTGATACTAGAATTGCAAAACTTTCAAGAGTTAGGCCGACTATGAGCGTTAGAGCGTCGAGCGGGGAAGATGGCGATTTAAAAACGGCGTCGGTTGCGAGCGACGTGCTTAGGTCTACTGCCGATAGAATATGTCTTGATAAAATCTTAAACGAAGCAACGCATTGGTCAGAAGTTCTTGGTACGGTTTTTTACAAAATACTTTGGAACGATAAAGCGGGCAAGGTGCTTGGCGAAACGGACGGTGAAAAGGTCTACGAAGGCGACGTTTCTATAAGCGTAGTTAGTCCTTTTGAAATATTTCCCGATTCGCTTTTTTATAGTGATTTAAGTCAAGTAAATAGCATAATTCACGCAAGGGCGGTTTCCGCTAGCGATTTAAACGAGCGCTACGGAACTAAACTTTCAGGTTCAAACGTTGACGTGTTCACTTTATCAAACGAGCAAGTGAGCAAAAACGGAGGCTATAAGGCGAAAAAGACGTCAACCACGCTTAGCAATCACGTTCTTTTAATCGAGAAATACGAGCGCCCAAGCAAAGATTATCCTAACGGTAGATATATAGCGGTTGCTGAAAACGAACTTTTGGAATACAGCGAACTTCCTTACGAAAACGGCGTTGACGGCACGAGAGATTTACCATTTGTAAGGCAGGTTTCAACTAACCAAGTCGGCTCGTTTTTCGGTGTTAGTTTAGTTGAAAGGTTAATTCCTATTCAAAGGGCGTACAACGCCGTTAAAAATAGAAAGTACGAGTTTATGAATAGAGTTTCAATGGGCGTGTTGAACGTCGAAGACGGCTCGGTCGATACCGACGAACTCGTTGACGACGGTTTATCCCCGGGTAAAGTTATCGTATATAGGCAAGGTTCGCGCCCACCGCAAATGATGAGTTCAGGCTCGGTTCCGCTTGATTTTACTTACGAAGAAGAAAGGCTTTCAAACGAGTTTGTAACGTTGTCTGGAACGAGTGAGATATCTAGAAGTTCATCTGTGTCACGATCTACTATGAGTGGCGTTGCGCTTGAACTACTTATCGAACAAGACGAAACGAGACTATCGGTAACTGCAGAGTCCGTAAGATGTGCGCTTAAAGAAATTGCTAAGCAAGTGATAAGGTTATTTAAGCAGTTTGCAGTGTCGACTAGAATTATGCGTTCGGTTGGGGAAGGTAAGAGCGTTAAACTATTTTACTTTAATTCAAGCGACCTATCTTCCGATGACGTAGTTTTCGATACCGAAAACGAATTTACTCAAACGCCTGCACAAAAAAAGACGGCAGTACTTGAAATGTTATCAAGCGGACTTCTTGCCGATGATAACGGAAACCTTTCTTCAAGAACTAAGGTTAAAATTCTAGAAATTTTGGGTTACGGCTCGCTTGCAAACGCTAAGGATATTTCTTCACTTCACACCGCAAAGGCGGAAAAGGAAAATATTGAACTTGAAAGGGGTGAACTGGAAGTTGATGAGTTTGACGATCACGCCGTTCACTACGAAGAGCATATGAGAAAGTTATTATCTTTAGATAATATCAAACTCGGAAAAAGCGAATACAAAAATAAAATTAAAGCGCATTTAAACTTGCATAAACAAGCGATGCAAAAAATTCAAATTGAAAGTGCGCTAAATAATTAAAGGAGAATTATGGAAAATAAAGCGGGAGAAATTGAGCAAATAACTACTGAAAACGACGGCGTTAATACATCGCAAACCGTAGCGACGGAAAATAGTTTTGGCGAGAAGGAAAGTTTATCGCTTGGCAAGTTTTCAAGCGTTGAAGATTTGCTTAACGCTTACAACTCTTTACAATCTGAATTCACCAGACGCAGTCAGAAAATTAAGGAGTTGGTTAGGGAGAACGAAAGTTTGAAAAAATCCGAAAAAGTAGAGTATACCTCGGATAACGCTTACGGACGAAAGGGGAAAATCGCTTTTGCGGAGCAATATCCCGAAGCGAAGGAAATATTGCCGTCTTTATACGAAACAGCCGTTAAAGATAAAGACGAAGCCGAAGGCTTTTTGGAAAGAGCGTACGTTAAGTATCTCAAAGATAAACTTAGTAGTCAAAAGGACTATTTTGAGTCTAACGAGTATATTTTGGAAACCGCTAGGTCAAATCAAGCGGTTAAAGACGGGATAATTCGCGAGTATCTCGGAGCGGTTAGCGGATCAAAACCGAAAGTCGGGCAGTATATGGGAAACGGCGAGGGAATAGTTCTTCCGCCGTCAAAACCCAGAACGTTACAAGATGCAAGTAAAATTGCAATGCAAATTTTTGAAAATTCAAAGGAGATTAAATAATTATGACGGTTACTATGAAAACTGCGGATAAAGTGTTAAAGACGGCGTACTTAGACGTTGTTTCCGAATATCTCGACTATAACACAAATCCGTTTTTAGCAAAAATTAAAAAGACCACCGATAACGTTTGGGGTAAAGAAATCAAAAAGATAATAAAACTTGGTATTAACGGCGGTGTTGGTGCGGGCACTGAAGACGGTGAATTGCCAACTGCCTACTCAAATATGTATTATGAGTTTAAAATCAACCTTAAAAACCTTTACGGTACTATTGAAATTAGTGATAAGGCAATTAGGGCAAGCGAAAATAAGTCGGGCGCAATTACGAATATTTTAAACGAAGAACTTCAAGGACTTATGAAAGCGGCAAACTTCAATTTCAGCAGAATGCTTTTCGGCAACGGTACTGGAAAACTCGCTAAAGTTTTAAGTACTAATAATACTTGTTTCGTTCCAGATAAGCCGTACAACTTAATTGAAGGTATGGTTATTCAGTTTTACAATTCCTACGATGAACTTTTATTCGACGGCAAGACCTTTAAAATTCATAAAATCGATAGAAATGACAACAAAGTTTATATCGGTGCAATTATTGAGGCTTCTGCTTTCGACGAAGGTTCGTACGTAGCTCTCGTAAACGGTGTTGGCAACGAACTTACCGGTTTATCCGCACTTTTTGACCCAGAAGTTTTAGAGCTTTACGGTCTTAACAAGACTACTTACGCAAGTTTATTCCCCGTAGTTAAAACTAACGCAGGCGATATAAGTGAAAATTTAATTCAATCTCAAATCGACGAACTCGAAGATAACTTTGGTGGTAAAATCAACTTTATTCTTTGTTCTTCGGGCGTAAAGAGAGCGCTTATGAACCACTTATCAACCTATAAGCGTAACGTTGAAACTATGGAACTTCAAGGTGGTTTTAAATCTATTTCGTTCAACGGAATTCCCGTGGTATCGGATAGATTCTGTCCTCCGGGAACAATGTATCTTTTAAATACCGACGACTTTGCTATTCACCAACTTTGTGATTGGCAATGGATTGAAGGCGAAGACGGTAGAATCTTAAAACAACTCGACAACAAGCCCGTATACCGTGCAACCTTGGTAAAATACGCGGAACTCTTATGTTCTCGTCCTTGGGCGCAGAAGGCTATCACCGGCATTAACGAAGCTTAAAATAACGCCTCCGCCCACTAGGGCGGAGGTTTAAAAGGAGAAGTATGACAGTTTCTAAAGTTATAAATCAAGCCGTTTCTATTCTCGGTGACGACGGGCTTTTAAAGTATTTAAACGGCGATTTAAGTCTCCACGAGACGTATAAAAGTGATAAAGATATGCTAACGTCAGCATATAATCAAGCGATGAGATCGGTAGCTACGTATTTTCCCCTTTTGGCAAAAGAAAATTTTGTAAGTGAAAACGGAAAAGTAAAATACGAAAGATTTGCGTTTAATCCTTACAAAATAAAGAGCGTTAAGGTAAATAGCGTAAACGGCGATTATAAAATTTTACCAACGGAAATTATAGTAGACGGCGAAATAACGGTAGAGTATTACTATTTTCCGTATGCTGAAAGTTTTGAAGATAGATACGTTTACGACGGAGTTATTCCAGTCGTTGAAATTTCCTACGGCGTGCTAGCAGAGTATCTTTTGTATAAGGGAAGATATAGCGAAAGTGCAACCTATTTAGATAAGTTTATAACTGCGTTAAAAAATTATTCTCGGGCAAATAAAAGCTCGGTTATAAGGGCAAGGGAGTGGTTTTAAAATGGCAAAATATCCAAACGTTTACACTAAAAGGGTGACGGTTAATTCCTTTTTAAGCGGAATGCGCGGAACTGGCAATCAAAAAAAACAAGACTTATCAAAGGCAAAACTATTTCACAATTTTGATATAACTAACGGTTTTTTAAAAAGTGGAATAGGCGTTCAATCATTTAAAGAAAACGTTAATATTTCAAGTGGAAGTATAACATTAACCGCCCTATATCCTTATATTAGATACAATGCGGAGAGTGGAATGTACGAAGAGTATATCGTTTACTACGCTTCTAATAAGCGTTTATATATTGCCATTGCAAGCGGAGGCGATTACGAGGCTATATCAACCGTTACTTTTAATGAAAAGCCTGACGTTATAGCGTATAACTATCTCGACCTAGACGTTTTGTTAGTTTCATCGCCAACTGACGGGCTTTATCTATTAGACGGTAAAACTCTTACAAAAGTTGACGGCGCACCGCCGATAAGTTCGCTTTGTATTCACGATGAGAGGATGTTTGCAACTGGTGCGGGCGAGGGTAAATCGCTTTGGTTTTCCGATGATTTCGACCCGACTAACTGGTCGATTTCACTCACCGAGGCGGGCTTTATTAGTTTTGCCGGAGATCAAGGCAAACTTTTAAAAGCGGTAAGTTTTTTAGGTTACGTTTACGTGTTTTGCGAATACGGTATCATAAGGGTTATAGCGACTGGCGACCAGCAAGATTTTTCAGTCGATAACCTATATGGAAAGCAGGGTAAAATATACGGTGAAACGGTCGTTTCGTGCGGTGATTTTATAATTATGTTAACTAGCACCGGTTTTTATTCGTTCAACGGCTTAACCGCGTCGAAAATACTAAGCGAATACGACGATATAATATTAAGCGCAGATAATCATACGGCAAAGGGCGTGTTCGACGGTAGAAAAGTTTATATTTCCTTAAACGTAAACGTTGGTGGAAACGTTCAAAACGCCGTACTTTGCTTCGACGTGAGAGATAAAACCTCCTATATATCTCTCGGTTTAAACGTTTTAGACGTTTGTTACTATCAAGGCTCGCAAAACGCAGTTTTATGCGTGTGTGGGAACTCTTTGAAACCGCTAGTTATCGACGATAGTGGAAACCTATTAGAAGAGCCACTTTTAAAATCGTGGGAAAGCGATTATTGTGACTTTTCAATTAGTGAAAAGAACAAACTTCTTAAAAAGGTTGTCATTAACGCAAAAGGCGAGTGCACGCTCACCGTTAAAACTAAGTACAAAAGTGTGACTTATGAAATTTTACGGAGCGGTCAGATTGAATTTTATCCGTGTTTAAACGGTGAGAGTTTTAAGTTTATTATCAACTCAAACGCAAGCGATATAGAAGTTTACAAACTCACGGCATTTATAGATTACGTTAAGGAGAGCGTGTAATGGAACTAGATTACGGCAAAAGAGCGTATATAAAAGTTTTGGAACTTGAAAAGAAACTTGAAGATTTAATAAAGGAAAGCGAAAGGGATAAAATTAAAACTTTAACCTTTGATTTATCCGTTCCTGAAACCAAAGCAACCTTTAATAGAACTTTAAAGTTTATCGCAACCGACGACTGCGTTGCCAGCGTATCTATAAAGTTAACAGCCCCGGAAAGCGTACCTATTTTTTACGAAATTTTAAGAAATAGCGAAGTTGTAAAAACTGGGAAAACGGAAGTTAGCGAAACGTTCATAGCATTTGATTTAGGTGTGTTTTCAGGCGAGAACGTAGTTGACGTTTCGCTTATGGCGGGCGTTCCGTTTCCGCTTGATGAACTTAGCGTCACAGTTCAAGGAAAGGTTAACTATTTAACTTCAAAAAGGCGACTTTCGTGCGTTGACGTCGGCGGTGAAAACTATATAGTATACTTAAACGAAAACACTTATACGTTATATTCGTACGCAGGTGGAAATTTGGTTGAAAAATATAGAACAAACGTTTACGATGCCTGCATTTTAGGTTATATAAACGGCGAGTTGTATATCGGATCAATATCATTAGATTACGGCTTGAAAATAACGATATATAGAACTTCTACTGGAAGTAGTTTGACGACTAAGGCGCTTGTTAACGGCGTGTCGTCCGTTTGCGGATATCAAAGCGGAGAGACTGCGGTTATCGTTTACGTAAAGACTGGCGTCGTTTATAAAGGTACGTATGAAAGAGCGAGCGGATATAGTGAACAACCGACTTATAGGCGAGGTTCTAGCGTTTTTGCCGATCCCAACGTCGATGGTGCGTACGTGATTTTAGACGGGTATAAACCGACTAAGTTTATAGTAAATAACGTTGGAACTTTCGTTATAAACAAGGGTGATAATTATCATATTGAAAAGTCAAACGACTGTTACAAAATAACTTATAGTAGTGACGGTAAACTCATAAGTCAAACGGTTTACGATAAGGTTAGTAACCCTATAAAACTTTCGTTTTTAGATGAAGAGATTAAACTGTTTGACGGAAAAACTTTAATGCGAGTGAGAGACAAACTCACGATAGGTGGATAATATGTTCAATTTTAGTGAAAAGGTATTGCAATACCTTAAAAAATTAAAAGAAAAGGGAGAAGTAGTTCCCACTTCTACGGTAGAAGAAAAAAGTTACGAAGAAGAAAAAAACTACGATAGTGAAAAGGACGCTTTAAAGTCTGAACTTATCAAACTCAATTTAGAACTTAAAGGTCAGGGCGGTAAAGTTTCTCTAGAAGAGATGACTTACGAGCCACTTACCAAAGAAGAGATTGAAGAAAAGGCGAAAAAGTCAGTTGAAGAAAAGTATTCTCTTAAAAAGGACGCTCTCGATAAAGAACTTGATAATTCTTTAAACTTAGCAAAAGAGAGTGGAGAGGCGATAGTTGCAAGTAGTAAAGCTAAAAAGGGCGAGATTGAAAAACTATATGAAAGCTTAGAAGAAAAGCTTGGAACGAACGCTTTAAAAAGGGGAATATCACGCTCGACGATAGTATCTGAGCAAATAAGAAATCTTAGCACTGAAAAGATTAAAGATTTGTTGCAAGTTGACGATTCGGTTGCTACTGAACTTAAGAAAAACGACGATAAAATTGAAAAACTTAAAAGCGATTATATATCTGCGGTTAACAATTTAAACGTAGAAAAAGCGATAGAAATTAACGATAATATAGAGTCGATAACCAAAGCGCAAAACGATAAAATCGAAGAAGTTTTAAAGTATAACAATAACGTAAAAAAGGAAGAAGCGACTATCAACAACAAGGTTGAACCCGTAACCGAGATACAAAAATCGAGAATCAACAACGAAATTATCAAGCAGGCGATTAACTATTACTCAAAAATTCCAAAAGATAAGAGAATGGATGAGTTTTACGCCGATAAAGATATCTTAGAACTTTTAGGCGATCAATCGTATATCATAGCAGGATATTTAAAAGCAATGGAATAAGCTTTTGACGGCGCAATCGCGCCGTTTTTTGCTTGCCGAATAAACGCTTTACAAAATAAATAAAATGTTATATAATATTAAAAAAAGAAAATCACGTAGGTGTAAAATGAAAGTAACCAACGGTATTAAAATTGCAATGGCGAACAAACCGCTTTGCTATAAAACGCTCTTTTCTAGAACGCTAATTTCTTCAATTTTAACTATGGCTTGCTTCTTGATAGCGGGCATATTGCTAAACGACGTTAAGTCTAGTGACGCGTACGTTTCCTTCGTTAAATTTTTAAGAACTTCTCTTAAAAACTTTATTGCGATAAACGATGCTGGCAACACTAATTTTGCATCCGATTTTGGAATTCACGTTCAAGCCCTTTTAGAAACGTTAAAATTAAAAGCGGGCGAACTCGTAGCAGTTATTATTGGCATTATTGCAGTTATTGAACTTGCTAAGTTTATAACTGGCATTTGCGACTACGTAGTTGCGGTTAACGTGAACGAACACATGTCTAGTTTGCGTCACGCAAAGTTCTTTTCGACTTTAGTTGAACATTTCAAACCCGCAGTCCGCTACGCCACTTACTGCGTAGTATCTTTGTTTTTCTATAACACCTTTATCATTGCCGTTTCTTTGCTTCTACTTATAACGTTAATAGGTCCATTAGGCATAGCAGTTGCACCTATAATTATGTTCTTTATTTTATTTGCCGACGCGTTTAGGCTTATGCTCGTTGGCATGGTGCCTGCAAAGATGGTGTGTGAAGGCGTTTCCGCAACCGTTGCGTTTAGAGAAGCGTTTAAAGGGCTTGACGCAAGAACTATGGTAGAAAGATTTATTTCTTACTTTACTATGCGTATCCTTTATTTAATAGTAACTGGCATTTCAATCATACCCACGTGTGGCATTTCGTTGCTTATTACGATGCCGTTATTCTCTGTATCGTACGTTGCCGTTAGATTTGTTGACTATTACACCGTTTCCATTAAGAAGTATTACATCAACTTCGACAATATCGTAATTCCTAAGGAACTTAGAACGAAGGGTGAGCAACTTCTCAACCAAGTAGATATCGACGCTTAAGCCGTTATAAACTTCGCAAATCGGCTATTTAGCCAAAGATTCCGTACAAGGAGTACGTGTACTTTGGCTAGAATAACCGCCTTGCTCGTTTCTAACGTCTTAATATAGTTGTAATATGTTTTGTGGCAATATTCGGTTAAAGATTCCGTACAAGGAGTACGCGTACTTTGGCTAGAATAACCGCCTTGCTCGTTTCTAACGTCTTAATATATTTGTAATACGTGAATAAAACTTAAAAGCATAGGAAAAATCCTATGCTTTTTTTAATGTTAAAAAATATCAATAAAAAAGGTAGGCGGTCGCCTACCTTTTGAATTATGCAATAATATTTACGAGTCTGCCTTTTATAACAATTACTTTCTTAACTGCTTTTCCGTCAAGCGCTTTAACGATTTGTTCGTTTTCAAGCGCAATCTTTTCAATTGCTTGATTGTCCGCATCGCTAGGAACGGTTATCTTTGCTTTTACCTTGCTGTTGATTTGAACGGCGTATTCAATCTCGTCTTTTACGAGCGCCTTTTCATCAAATACGGGGTAGTTCGCTAAGAATACCGATTTCTTGTTGCCGAGTATCGACCAAAGTTCTTCGCCAAAGTGCGGAGCGAACGGCGCGATAAGAAGAACTAAATCGTTGATGCACTCTTTCAAGAACGAAACGTTTTTGTTCTCTAACGCAAGCGCATCGTACTTGTAGATTGCCGAAACGTATTCCATAAGTCTTGCTAGAGCAGTATTGAAAGAGAAAGTTTCCATATCTCTATCAACCATCTTAATAGTGTAGTGCCTTGAATAGTTAAGTTCCTTTTCATCGCGACCAAAGTTGGTAACTTTGTTGTTTTTGTAATCGTTAACGGTGGTTACGATTTTTTCAACTCTATCTAAGAACTTGGCGATAGACTTTATGCCACCGTCGTTCCAAGGACCGCCTTCGGTGTACGAGAAGCCGAACATAAGATACATTCTAAATATATCCGAGCCGTATTCTCTAACGTAATCGTCGGGGGAGATAACGTTACCGCGAGATTTACTCATACGGTTGCCGTCAGGTCCTAAAATAACGCCCTGGTGAACGAGCGATTTGAACGGTTCATCAAAGTTCAAGTATCCCATATCTCTAAGCGCTTTGGTGATAAATCTAGAATAGAGTAAGTGCATGCAAGCGTGTTCAGCACCGCCAACGTACTTGTCAACGGGGAGCATTTGGTTGATGTAATCAACGTCCCAAGGCTCTTTTGAATTGTGAGCGTCGGGATATCTTAAGAAATACCAACTCGAACATACGAAAGTATCAAGCGTGTCAGGGTCTCTATGCGCTTTGCCACCGCAAATCGGGCACTTAACGTTCATAAACTCTTCGCATTTTGCAAGCGGAGACTTTCCGTCGGGCTTAAACTCAACGTCGTAGGGAAGTTTAACTGGTAAATCTTCTTCGGGTACGGGAACGATACCGCATTTATCACAATGGATAACGGGAATAGGTGCGCCCCAGTATCTTTGACGTGAAACGAGCCAGTCGCGAAGTCTATAATTTACCTTGAAACCGCCTTCGCCTTTCTTTGCAAGGTCTTGAAGTATTGCTTTTCTGCCTTCTTCACAGGTAAGTCCGTCGTACGAAACGCTGTTTACGAGCACGCCGTCACCAACGAAAGGAAGAGTATCGTCAACACCGCTTGCGCCTTTAACTACGCGAGTGATGGGAAGATTATACTTGTTTGCAAAAGCAAAGTCTCTCTCGTCGTGCGCGGGAACGCCCATAACGCAACCTGTACCGTAAGAGTATAAAACGTAATCGGAAATCCAAATGGGAACTTTTTTGCCGTTTACTGGGTTAATTGCATACGCACCTGTGAAAACGCCAGTCTTTTCTCTATCAAGAGAAAGCCTTTCAATTTCCTTAGTCTTAGCCGTTTCGTCAACGTAGCTTTTAACGGCGTCTGCTTGTTCTTCGGTCGTGATAACTTTAACGAGTGGGTGTTCGGGTGCTAAAACGACGTAAGAAACGCCAAACACCGTGTCTGCTCTCGTAGTAAACACCTTAAATTCGTCAGCACCGTCTTCAAGTTTGAAAGTGATTTCACCGCCAACTGATTTACCTATCCAGTTTTTCTGCATAGCCTTAGTCTTTTCCGGCCAGTCAAGACCTTCAAGACCGGTTAAGAGTTCTTCAGCGTAATCGGTGATTTTAAAAAACCATTGAGTAAGGTCCTTTTGAACTACCGTTGAGTGACATCTTTCGCAAAGCCCTTGAACTACTTGTTCGTTTGCGAGAACGGTTTGACAGTCAGGGCACCAGTTAACAGGTGCTTCCTTTCTGTACGCTAAGCCTTTCTTGTAAAGTTGTAAAAAGAGCCATTGCGTCCACTTATAATAGTCGGGCATGCAGGTTTTAATTTCGTTAGACCAGTCGAACATAGCGCCCATTTCCTTTAAGGTCGTTTCCATAAGCGCAATGTTTTTCTCAGTGCTATCTTGCGGGTGAACGCCAGTCTTTATAGCGTAGTTTTCCGCAGGAAGACCGAACGCGTCGAATCCCATAGGTTGAAAGATTTCAAAACCTTTCATTTTCTTATATCTAGCGTAACTGTCAGTAGGGCCGTAGTTGTACCAGTGGCCAACGTGAAGTTTTGCAGCAGAGGGGTAAGAGAACATCTCTAAAACGTAATGCTTTTTATCGATGTTTTTCTTATCAAAATTATTGATTTTATCCTTTTCCCATTTTGCTTGCCACTTCTTTTCAATAGCCTTAATATCCATAATTTCTCCTTGATTTTTACGTGCTTTCTCTATTTTATCACAAACCAAACTAAAAAGACAAGTTTTTTTGTAAACTTTAAAATAATATTTTAATATCCTTCTTGACAAA
>JAZSOI010000048.1:0-15016 GCA_045536835.1 Christensenellaceae bacterium | reverse complement strand
ATTAATGTACTCAATAAATAATTGACAGAAACTTTTCATTACAAAATATCTTGTAACTCAATTCATTTCCTTCTATTCAATTTTTAATCTACTTAATGAAGAACGACAGTTCTTCGAGTGCTGTTTGCAATCGACAGCCTATTCATAATATCACACGGCAATTTGTTTGTCAACTAATTTTTCGCATTATTTTTAATTTTTTTTAAAAAACTTTTTTGCGTTTAAAAATCAGTTTTTTACCGATAGATTCGCTACTTTTTTACGAAGTTTGCTTCGTAACGGTGCGCGACTTAACTGGTCGATGCTAGACTATTAAACTATATTTTAAGAAAAATGTCAAATATTTTTTCAAACATTTTTAAAAAAATTTTTCAGCCACTAGATATTGTGTTTTGAAAATTAAAAAGTGAAACTTTTATACAACCATTAAAAATTAATCTTTTAAAAATTGAAAACGGCGCTAGATTTTACGCCGTTTGTATATTATATATTATATATAGATTATATTTGTATATTATATATTATATATAGATTATATATGATTTATTATTTTTAAATTTGTAAGCTTTTGCAAGGCTACGTTTTAAGCTATTAGAAACAAGCACAAGAAGGCTCGACGACAATCTCGTTGGACGCAATAGACCTTTTACTCGGTCATTGCGGTCACGAGTTGACGGCAGTTAACGCACTTGTGCGCCGTTTATAACGGATTAAAAAATTGCCTTGTCAATAACACCGCCACCCAAACAGTACTCCCCTTTATATAAAACGCAGTACTGACCTTCGGTTATGGCACGTTGACGTTCTTTAAAATCAACTCTAGCAGTTCCATCACCCGTAAGGTTTACTATAACTTCTTGTTCAGACTGACGATAGCGGAATTTTGCAGTGCACTCAAACGAGCCTTCTTTCGGCATTTTGGGCATAAAGTTTATACCGCTCATCAAAAGACCTTTGCTATAAAGTTTATCTTCTTCGCCGTGAGCAACGTATAATATATTGTTTACTAAATCTTTTTCTATAACGAACCATCTACCGTCGTCACCCTTTTGACCGCCTATATCAAGGCCACGGCGTTGACCGATGGTGTAGTACATAAGCCCGCAATGTTTACCGAGCGTTCTACCGTCGTAAGTTTTGATATCCCCTTCTTTTGCAGGGATATATTCCATTAGGAACTTTCTAAAATTTCTCTCGCCGATAAAACAAATACCCGTGCTATCTTTTTTCTCGGCGGTTGCAAGTCCGTTTTCTTCGGCGATTTTTCTAACTTCACTCTTATCAAGGTCGGCAAGCGGAAATAAAACGTTATCAAGTTGCGGTTGAGTAACTTGGTTTAAAAAGTACGTTTGATCCTTGTTTTGATCCTTTGCCTTCATAAGATGATGAAAATTTCCGTCGTGCTCTATCTTGCAGTAATGCCCGGTAGCGATAAAGTCTGCACCCAAACTTTGAGCATATTCCTTAAACGGACCGAACTTAATTTCCCTATTACACAAAACGTCGGGATTAGGAGTTCTACCCTTTTCGTACTCGGAAAGAAAGTATTTGAACACTCTATCCATATACTCTTTAGAAAAGTTTACGGTATAATACGGGATATCTAAAACGGCGGAAACGCGCCTTACGTCAGAAAAGTCCGTTTCGGCGGTACACACGCCGTCGTCCCCTTCTTCTTCCCAGTTTTTCATAAACAAACCTATTACGTTGTAACCTTGGCGTTTAAGTAAGAGTGCAGCAACGGAACTATCCACGCCACCACTCATACCAACGACTACCGTTTTCTTATCCATATATATATTATATAATTTCGACAATTTAAAGTCAATTCGGTTACACAACCTATTTACTATTTTTTTGAAAGGTGGTATAATTAAAAACGTGAAAAGATATTTTAAAGACTTTAAAACGGTCGTTTCACTTATTGCATATCTACTGTTAACGGCCGTAATATTTTACTCTTCGCTTACCGACGGAACGAAGAGTGCCTTGCAAAGCGACTCGTTTTCAGCAAAAATTTCCCACGTGATTGAAGTTTTAACTTTTGATAGGGTCGTTTTAGAAGACGAGGGCAAAAACAAAGACCTTTATCCCGAAGAAATTAGTTTAAGCGGGATACCTGGCGAATTGCAAATCGGCAAAACTTATAAGGTAACTTACGAACTTTTGCCAAAAAAGACCTACGAACTTAGTAAAGTTAGATTATCTTCTTCCAACGAAAGCGTTTTCTTAGTTGATAACGACGGCATCGTAACGCCGATATCGGCGGGAACTGCCACCCTTACCGCAACGGATGAGTTTTCATCCGTTAATAAAACGATAGACGTTACCGTTAACAGTAGCGTTTACGTTCCCGAAATCACCTTTTCACAAGTAGACGGTTTTTCAAAGGACGATAATTTCGTTTACTTCTCAACTTCAAACGGTGCAAGTGCCGTTTACTCTATAAGTTTTAACCACTCTATTTCTCGTAGCGCAATATCTCTTGCGTTTGACGAAAGCAAGTGCGATGCGGTGCTAGTTAAAAACAAAATTTACTTCTACCCTAAAACCGTAGGCGATATAACTTTGACTTTGACTGCAACTTACGACAACGTTATCGGTAAAAACCAAACCACTAGCTATTCTAAGACGATAACCGTCCTTGACAAAACTTTGCCCGCATATTTAGGCGAACTAAACTTTAACTTGGAAAACACTTCGTTTAGAACGGATGAAACTTTAACCCTTAACGCAAATTATCAAAACTTTGCAAGCGGACTATTCGACGCTCAAAAGAGACTTGCTTTTGATTACGACGATAGGTATATAACCACTCAAATCAACGGAGATAATTTAGTTATAACACCTATAAAAGCGGGCAATACGGCGATTAAAATACATTACCCGTCTTCAAACGGCATTAAAACGGCAAGTTATGACTTAACCGTTAAGCAAGGTGTTCCTAACGAAATTAAACTCGTTTCACCTAGCAGTTACGCGGTAACTGGCGATAGGATGAAATTCACCGTTATAGGCGACAATCAAGCGTTTGACGGCAAGGACTTTACTTGGTCGGTATCGGACGGTTCTTATATAAGTAGTACAGGCGAAATGGTAGTTAACGAAAAGGGAAAAGTTACGGTTACTGCAAAGCACAAAACGGTGGACGGTTTTACGGTTAGCCTTGACGTTGAAGTCAAAGTGCCGTACACCACTAAAATAAGAAAACTTGCGGGGCATTTTGGGTTATTCTTTTTGCTTTCACTATTTGCTTTCGTAGTTTATTATAGGCTAGCGCAAGTTTTAAACGTAAAAAAACAATTAACTCTTGGAACTATCCTATCAATACTTGCAGGCGTTTTAACTGCTGGAATTTCAGAACTGTTCCAATCCGAACTATTCATTGCGGGAAGACACGTTTCGTTTTTAGACTTTTTAATAAACGTTAGTGGGTTTTTACTCGCAACTATGATTTGTTTAATAAGGGTCAACCTATCTATTAGGCGAGCAAGAAAGAAAAAGGCAAAGGAACTAGGTTTTGAAATCGTTAAACTTAAAAGTTAAACGTAATTTTTAATTTAATCTCTATTTTGCTTAGTAGAATATTTAAGCCGTTAGTTGCAAGCAAAGTGGTTATTCTAGCCAAAGTACGCGTACTCCTTGTACGGAATCTTTGGCTAAATAGGCGCATTGCGTAGCAAATAACGTATTAAATTAAGGCGTTAGTTGCAAGCAAGACAAGGCTCGCGAAGTGTTTTGGGTGAGATTGACCTTGTTGGTCATCGAAATCAAAACATTAAGCAGAAACGCAGTTAGTTCTATTTTGCTTGATAGAAATATTTAAGCCGTTAGTTGCAAGCAAGACAAGGCTCGCGAAGTGTTTTGGATGAGATTGACCTTGTTGGTCATCGAAATCAAAACACTAAGCAGAAACGCAGTATTGCGTAGCAAATAACGGCTTAAAAAAGTACTCGTAGCGTAGCTGGATAACGCACAAGACTCCGACTCTTGAGAACACAGGTTCAAATCCTGTCGAGTACACCATAAAAGCGGTGCTTGCACCGCTTTTAAATTTTCCTTGATTGCTTAGGCAAGCCAATATAATCCGAACCTTTTTTTGAGTAGATTTTGATAAAGACGAATGAAGTTGTAGTAGATATGCAACGAGTGAGCATCTATCGTAAGACGCTTAAATATGCTCTTTTAGGGCAAAGTTTGGATTATATTGACTTGCCTAACTTTAAGTGATATACTAGAAATATCTTTTTACTAAGGAGAGATTTATGTTTAGTACAAACCATTTTATTTGGCTTGGCATTTGCGCGGTAATTATTGCAGTTTTAATTATCGGTAGCAAAAAACTCAAACTCAAAATTGACACGGTTGTGACTATTATGATAGTAATGTCAATTTGTAGTGAAGTAACGAAAATTATGTGCAATATGTTACCCTCGCCCCACCGCGAAGGCGGAAGATTTTTAGACCCCGGCGACCTTCCATTGCACCTTTGTTCGATACAAATATTTTTTATGTTTGCGTACAAGTTTGTGTTTAAGTCTGAAAAGGTTAAACAAGCGATACTTGCCTTCCAAGTTCCAACCATGCTACTCGGCGCGGTGATTGCACTCTTCGTTCCAACCGTTGGCGTAAAGTTTACAAACGTTCAAGTTTATCAATACTTTATCTATCACTCGTTTATTATTTTCTTCCCAGTTTACGTTTTAAGAGAAAAACTCGTTACTTGGGAATTTAAAAGATTTGGCGTTAACCTTGCTCTCGTCGGCGTAATCGCGCTTTTCGTTTTATGGGTAAACAGCGCACTTTCAGTTGCCGCTTGCACTTGTGAAGAGTGCATGGTTCAAGGTATCCACACCAAGTTTGACAGAGCGAACTTTATGTACCTTACCTATCCGCCGATGGATAATTTACCACTTCTTAATCTCAATAACGGTTGGTACGTTTACTTTATAACGCTTGCGTTGACAGTAACGGTACTTTTACTTATTTTCCACCTTATAACGTGGTTTTGTTACAAAAGAAAACTTAATAAACAGTAAACTAAAAAGCAGTGGATAACCACTGCTTTTTAATGCTTTATTTTACTTTTTACCAAGTTTTGAAAACCACTTGAAAGTCATAGGCCATAATATTCCTGCCGTTACTACGATTAAAAAATAACGAACTGAACGCGAAATTAAACTGCCGTTAAAAATAAAGTCAAGTGGGAAGCGCATGAGTTCTTTTACTGCTAATACTAGCGCCAAGCCAACCACTACCTTTATAATTTGCACCCACCATACCGCCTTTACGTCAAACTTTATAAACTTGCTGTCTACAAAGTATACTGCAAACAACCCAACCGAACAACCGATTAAGGTAAACGCGTTTTTTTGCGCCGATTCAAGATTGTGAACGTTTTGAGGAAGATACACTTCACTTGGGAACTTATAAAAACAAACGAATATCGTATACGCTAGTACGAGAACAAAGAGCGACGCTATTATCGTATACATTGCCTTGCTATCTTTTTCCGCGCGCTTAAAAAGGGGATAACCTAAAAATATCAAGGCGAGCGATATTCCCACCGACACGAACACGTCAAGCGGGGTATGAACGCCTAAATACATTCTTGAAAAGGGAACGAGAACGCATACCGCGACAGCGGTAATTCTTAACCATTTTTGCTTGTTTGCACGCGCGATACCACCGTATAACGTAACTGACGTTTGAGTGTGACCGCTTGGGAAAGAAAATCCACTCGCGCCTTCTACCGAGCTTTTAACTACGGTAAAACTAGGGTCTTTTACCCACGGGCGCGGAACTCTAAATAGCATTTTTAGAAACTGGTTGATAATAGTTCCCAAAAAGCCCGTAATTAGTAGGAAATAGCCTTGAAATTTACTAAAACACCAAAAGACTATAATCCCCACCGCCATAAACGCCGTCTCTTCACCAAGCATGGTGATAAAAGAGAAAATGGCGTTGCATACGGGATTTCTAAGCCCTTCTAAAAAATACAAAAAGCCCATAAATTAAATCTCTTTTCCGTCTACTCCTAAAACGGTATAACCACGATCTTCAATCGCGGTTTTTACCTTTTCAACGTCGATTTCCTTTTTCGCGGTTATAATAACCGTTTTATCAACGTGAGAAGCCGTTACTTTTTTAACGGAAACTGCTTTTTTAACGCTTTCAACTGCGTGTTTTTCGCAGTTTCCGCACATCATACCTTCAACTTTTAAAACGTATTCAAACATTTCACACTCCACTAGGAATACTATTAACTATTTCGTTGAAAATTTTATCAACCGTCCAAGTTTCCCAAACGCCTTCGCCGTGAATTATATCGAAAATCGAGTCAAGTTTAGACGTCGTTTCTACGGATAAGTGTAACAAGCCTGCGTGTTCAAGTTGAGCGTACGACGCAGTTTCCGCACCGTAACTTACTCTATCGGCAAGTTCCATAACGGGAATATGCGCAACGTCTTCGTACTCTTTATAAACGGACTTACCGTCTACTTTAACGATATTACCGCCCTCGTCTCTCAACTCTTCGTATAAGTGTTTTCTACCTTCAATTTCACCCGTTGCCGGAGCTAATACTTCGGTTTTGTTATATTTTACAGTGCCGTCAGCATTGTAAACCAAATCACCGTCAGTTTCTCTTTCAACTTCGTATACGTAGTTGTCAGTACCCTTAATCTTATCGAACATCGGGTTATTATTAGCGTCGGATTTCCAAATTCTCTTATCAGCAAGTTCAAAGAGACCGCTTTCTATTTGCTTGTCAGTTAATACGTCGCCTAAAACGAAGTTAATGCCCTTAATACCGTGGTGAGAAAGATCGTTTATGGTAAGGTCTGCAACTCTTGCTTCAACGCCGGTTTCTAATACCCAGTTATCATCTGCATCTTGTTCATACCAAAGACCCTTAGTTTCAGCACAACCATCGTTTTCGTGAACTGGGCATCCAAGTTCGCCAGTACACTTAGTAAAGCCCATAACGTCGCCGGCTAAGAGAGAATTTATCTTGGTTGAAAGACTATCGCCAGTAAGTTTAGTATTTGCCAAAAGTTTTAAGATATTATTGCTATCGGGCGTAATTTCAATAACGTCACCAAGTTCCATATCGCCAACTTTGGTTGAAAGTTCACTTACTTTTGCGCTAGCTAAGTATTTTAACACTCCGCTACTGCTATCGTTAATTTCAATAATGTCGGAAAGTTTTAAATCTTGAACTTTACTGTCAAGATTAAGGTTACCACTTAACACGTCGCCAAGTAAAATATCCGCAGCAATTTTATCAATTCCAGTAACTTCAACGCCACCGTTATACCAAGTTCTATTTCCGCCAGCGTCTTCAGTATAGGTGTAACCCATGAAGTCGCCACCGTGTAAAACTTCGAGTTTTTCGGTGATTAAGTTGCCGTTTTCTAAAAGTTCAGGAACGGAAATATCAGCAATAGTTGCGTACAATACGCTCGCTTGCTTTCTAGGATCGCTACCCTTTTCGTACCAAACGCTACCGTCTTTTTCAAGACCTAAAAATTCACCAAGGTAAACTCCGTCTAAAATTTCGGTTATATCTAAAGTGCTAAGCTCGCCAACGGGCTTGTCGTAAATACCGTAAAGAACTTTGCCGTTAAGGTCGGAGTTTTCCACTTTAACGCTACCGTTATACCAGAATTCACCGTTCTTAGTAAAGCCCATTACTTCGCCGACTGGAAGATTATCTATTTTTTGCTTGATATCAAGGTCGCCTGATAATACTTTACCTAAACTAATTTCAGCAACGATTTTGTCAACGCCTTTGAGTTCGTTTCCAAGCGCGTCTTTCCAAACGCCTCCAACTTGAACGTAACCTTCGATAAAGCTACCGACGTAAAGATTGCTAATAGAATCTTCTAATACGGTAGGATCATCCATGAGCTCGGTAATCTTAATGCCTGCTATCTTTGAATATAATACGGATACCGGAACGAGCGAATTGTCGGCTTTCTTTTCATACCAAGCGCCCTCAATGAGTTTGTAACCCATAAATTCGCCAAGCGTAATATTGCCCATTAAGTCCGCGATTTCAAGGCTAGTAAACTCTGTTACCGTCTTGTTGTAAATCGAGTAGAAAATCTTTCCGTCAACACTCGAATCGTCTATCTTTTGAGTGCCGTCGTACCAGAATTCACCGTTCTTAGTATAACCTAAGAGTTCGCCGAGCGGAATACCGTCGATTAAGTCTTCCATTACGATTCCGCCACCCGACAAGTCGCTAAGCGTTTTATCGTATAATTGATATAAGATTTTATCTATTGCTTGTTCGTTAGGTGCGGGAGTACCAGCATCGTCAACCCACTTAGTTCCATCGTATTCGTAACCTAATATTACGCCGATTTGAATACCGCTTATCTCATCTTCAATAATTAACGTTCCGTTTAAAACGTCACCAAGTAAAACGTCAGCAAGCGTCTTTTCAACGCCAGTTACGATTTCGTCGTCATTATACCACTCGCCGTCCGCTCTCTTTTCGTATCGCATAAGTTCGCCGATTTGTAAAGATTCAAGCTCGGAGGTTAACGCAGTCGGGTTTTCCATCAATTCAGTTATGGTTACGTCTGCAATAGCGGAGTATATAGCCGACGCTTTATCGCCGTTTTTATCGTACCACTCGCCGTCTGTTCTCTTTTCGTAACCCATAAACTCGCCAAGCACTATGCCACCGATACTGTCGGTAATTGCGTCAGGTTGTCTAAGGTCGGTAATAGTTAAACCTGCGATTGACGAGTAAATTATAGAAACTTCTTCTTCGTTTACGTCCAACCAAACGTCGTTTTCTTCATCGTAGGTAAGATTTAAGAACTCGCCGAGAGTTATATCACCCATAAGGCTATCGATAGTGATTTCGCCCATGGTTTCAAGAGTTTTATTATAGAGTTGAAGCATTACCTTTTGAGCAACGTCAGTAGCTTCAATCAACTTATACTCGTCGTCCTTCCACTCGTACCAAGCGTTGTCGTTGCTTACGCAATCTTCGGGATTAGCGTGAATTGGGCAAGATTCCGTCGACCCCTCGCCAGCGCATTGAACGTAACCGAACAATTCTCCGATCTTAGATTCGTATAACATTCCGTTTATATCGAAACCTTCACCGTTTAAAAGTTCGTTAAGTTCCGTACCGGCAAGGTCGTTGAGCATATTGCCAACGTAAACGTCTTCCTCAGTGAACCACTTGTTCGCAAAAGAACCGCAACCGTTATCCGCGTGAATAGGACAATCGCTCGCACCGGTACACTTAACGTAGCCGAACGCCGAACCTAAAACCATGCCGTCAAGGAAGACTGATATATCAAGGTCAGAACCCATAAGGTCAACTATGGTAATTGAACAAAGGTTAGCGTAAAGGGTGTTTTGAAGGTTATCGCCTTCAACTAACTTATCAAACTCTTCACTGCTACCGCTTATTTCATAAAGTTTACCGTCGTGAACGCCAGATTCGTGCCTTACTTTACAAGACTCGTCGTTAGAACAAAGTTGAACGCCGAATAACTTGCCTAAACTAAGGCTTTGAAGCACTGGGTCAAAGGTAAACTTATATTTATTTTCTTCCGTATCAAACGTAAATAACTCACCTAATCCAACGCCTGCTAATAAGGATAAAGAATCGTACTTTTGGTTGAAATCTTCTTCGCTGGTCGCACCGAACGACGCTATAATTTCAACGAGTTCTTTATCTTCTAAAGAAGTTAAGTAACCTTCTTTAATTTCGTAACCTAAATCAAGACCACCTTCACCACCGTCGGTAAGCAAGCCCATCTCTACGTTAGCGAGAAGGTCAAGCCCCATATCTTCACTCTTATATACGAACTCACCGTCTTCAAGTTGTTCATCGTAAACGGAACTTAAAACGCTACCGAGTTTCATCGAGCGAAGAATTGACGAGAAGCCGCTGTTATCCGTAGGTTCGCCACCGAATACGTCGCCAAGCGAGTACTGTCTCAAACGGTTGCGCGCACCTTCAGAGAACACCGGATACTTTCCAGTTTCAGCATCTTTGGGGATAAAAAGGAATAGTATTCCCATATTTACTTCGTAAAGAGCAGAGTCGCCAAACAAAGCGCCAACGGCAAGTTCTCTAAATCCTTCAATATCCTTAGGGTTTGCATTTGCAACGTCAACACCCATGCTCGTGAGGAAAGCGTCCGTGTCAAAGCCTTGCTTTTCAAGTTCCTTAATCGTTAAAGACTGCGGATCGTTTTTAACTTCCATTATAAACGCCGTCCACTCCTCAAAAGTCATGGACGCAAGACCGCCAAACGTCTCTTCACTCATGCCTACGTCTTTGGGCGTAAGATTTTTAAACGCGTAGTAACCACCGCCGACTATTCCGCCAACGATCAATACGAACGTAAATATAACGCCTGCAAAAAATGCAAAAAACCTTCTCATGAAATTAACCATAATTTCTCCATTATCTTTGCCACGAAACGTGGCTTTTATTCTTTATTTATATAAATGAACGCCCTTAAAGAGCGATTACTTCAACTTTTATTTTAGAAATCGCGTCCGGTAAAAACTTAACTTCAACGTTGTAAACGCCTAAGTTTTTAATAGGATCTTTAAGCAAAATCTTCTTCTTGTCAACAGCGAAGCCTTTATCGGCCAATACTTCCGCAATTTCCTTTGAAGTAATCGAGCCGAAAACCTTTCCGTTTTCACCGCACTTTATCTTTACGGTTACCGTTTCTCCGTTTAACTTTTTCGCTTCTTCTTTAAGCGCTTTTATCTCTTCTTGCTTATGGAAAACTTGCGCGTCCTTTTTAATATTTAAACTGTTAATCTTAACCGAAGTCGCTTCTTCCGCAAGCCCTTTTTTGATAAGGCAGTTTCTAGCGTATCCGTCAGCCACTTCTTTGATTTCGCCTGCCTTTCCAGTTCCTTTAACATCTTTGAGTAATATAATCTTCATAGCAATTCTCCTTATACAAATTATTTTAGTATAAAACTAAATTTTTGTCAATGTATAAATCGTATATTTTAAAATATACTATTTATATAAAACACACAAGGGGGATAAAATATGAATAAAAACTGTATCGACTGTGACGTTGCAACTTGCATCTATAATAATCTCGGCAAAGAATGTACTTTAAACGAAGTGAGAATAACCAAAGATTTTTCAGATTTAACTTGTTGTGGCAGTTATAAAAATAAACACGTAGAATAATAAACGGCGTGAAAAACTCACGCCGTTTTTAGTTGTATTATATAGTTATTATCCGCCTTATAGGTTTATTTTTAGTTGTATGATATCTTTGATATCGTTATATGCGACTACTGTCGCGTTATATTCGCCTGTCGGCGAGTTATATGCTCGCAAGCGAGCGTTGTGGATATTATTCTATATAAAATTTATCCAAAGCGCAAATTGAAAATTTGCATAACGTTTACAATAGTAAACATACAACGCACTACAAAGTAATGCATATAACTGAATAAAAAAGTGCGTGCACTACCTATGACGGATTAAAGTAATAATTTAAACCATTAGTTTGGGTGTTATCAAAACAAATAAAAAACTCCCGCTTTATTCAAACGGAAGTTAATTTCACTTTCTTTTTTAAGACGTTAGTTGCAAGCAAGACAAGGCTCGCCTAAACGAACGGATACAATAGACCTTTTTGGTCATTGTAGTCGTACGGCGACGGCAGTAACGCAGTATTGCGACGCAAATAACGGATTAAAAATTATTCGCCCTTAAAAGGAAGCAAATCAGCAATTCTTGCTCTCTTAATAGCCTTTGCAAGTGCTCTTTGGTGTTGAGCGCAAACGCCAGTCATACGACGGGGAAGGATTTTACCTTTTTCCGTAACGTATCTTTTAAGTTTAGCAACGTCTTTATAATCTATAGTTTCAACCTTTTCTACGCAGAAAGTGCAAACCTTTTTTCTAGGTGCTTTCTTGAAAGGTTTTTTAACTACGGGGGTCTTTTCTTCCATAATCTATCTCCTTATTAAAATGGTAAATCGTCATCGTTATCAATAGGTTCGAGTGACAATCTTTCTTTCTTTACCGGTCTTGCAAGGTCTTGACCTTCTTCTTCGCCACGGTTAGTAGTTAAAAACTCTACTTCGCTAGCAACGATATCGGTAACCGTTCTCTTAACCCCGTCCTTATCTTCATAGGAACGGTTTTGAAGGCTACCAACAACGGCAATCTTGCTACCTTTCTTCAAAAATCTTCCGCATGGTTCTGCTTGACCTCTCCAAACGATAATGTTGAAGAAATCTGCTTCTCTCGTGCCTTCAGCATTAGTGAAGTTTCTGTTTACTGCTATTGAAAAACGGCAGTAGGGAACGCCACCAGAAGTTTCAGAAACTTCGGGATCACGCGTTAAGTTACCAATCAAATAAACTTTGTTCATAATATCTCCTTAATTACGCTTTTGTAATTAATCTTCTAATAACGCCGTCGGAAATACCTGCTATTCTCTTAAGTTCAGCAACCGATGAAGTTGCAGCCTCAAAAGTCATAAGCACGTAGTAGCCTTCCGTCTTGTAGTTGATAGGGTATGCGAGTTTTTTAACTCCCCACTTGTCAACTTTCTCAACGTTACCGCCGCATTCTTTAACGATTGCTTCGAATTTTGCAATGATTGCGTCTTTCGCTTCGTCAGTTAAAGTTGCGTCAAGAATGTAGAGCATTTCGTACTTTCTCATATTTTTAACCTCCTGGACTTATTGGAATACGGTTGACCTCGTATTCAAGGTTTGGCTTTTTATAAAGCGATATAATTATATAATACTTTTAAAGTCTTGTCAACTTTTATAAACTATTATTTTTTCTTGTGCTTATTCTACTTACTTTGCACATTATATTGTGCTAAATACTCGTCAACGGTCAAGCCGTCTAAGAAAAACACGTCCTTTTTAAGCACGGTCGGGTGATTTCCACCGTAAACTTCCAAAAGTTTATTGACTAAGTAGTCGGGGCGCAAGGTAACGTTTCCAAACATAAGTTCAGCGTACAGCGTATCCCCTTCAAAATAGAGTTTCTTAATCCTGTCGCGAACGACTTTTTCAGCGCCAGCGCGATTGTCGTACACCGAAAAATCTAAATTATCTAAAATTTCGCTTTCGTCAAAGCGGTTAATTCCCTTAATCTCGTAAAGCGCGCTAGTTATATCGCTTGCAACGCCGACTTTCTTGTCTACCTTATACGCGTTTAAGCACCTTATTCCCTTAGGGCTACACGAGTTGAAAAGCTCAATAAAGCCGTCTATTTCACAAGGTGTATCAAACAGACAATACTCACTCTCACTTTTAAGCCCTAGCGCTATTGGTGAACTCAAATAAATTAAAACGTGGGGGTTAAATCCTTGGGAATAATTAATCGGTATCCCCATTCTTCTAACGGTCTTTGTAAAGTGACGCAAAGTGTCTAAATGCGGTATAAATTCCGCACCGTCACGCTTTGCATATTTTATAAGAATCATACGAGCGTGCACCTCCCTTCAAGACCGCATCCTTTACAGCCGGTATGGCAACCGCCAGTTACCTTTTCTTCCCTTGCTTTTTTCCTTTCGCGAAGTAAAAATTTCTTCGTTACTCCAACGTCTATAAACTCCCAAGGAAGTATCGCGTCTTCGCTAATTTCCGCCTTATAGGTCTCTTTTGAAACGTTTTCTTCAATAAACGCACTATTCCAGTTATCGCTTGATAGAAACTCTCCCCAACTGTCGAATACGCTTCCTTTTTTATATGCGTTTAGTATAGCGCTAGAAACCTTTCTATCACCGCGCGCAAGCACCGTTTCAAGTTCGCTAGTAAAGTAGTCGTTCCAACTAACAGTAACGCCTTTTGCAAACAGGTGTTTTCTAACTTGTTCGAGCCTTTCTTTAACTTGATTTTCACTGTAAAACTCTTCCCATTGAAAAGGGGTAAACGGCTTTGGAATAAAGGTTGATAAACTAACGTTAATCCTAAGCCCGCGAAGTCTTTTGGGGTTCTCTGCATACACGCTTTTTATCGTTTCGATAACCCTTCTTATTCCTATTATATCTTCTTCCGTTTCGGTGGGCAAGCCCATCATAAAATAGAGTTTTATAAGGGAATAACCAAGTTTAAACGCCTTTTCAGCACCGGTTTTGATATCTTCATCGGAAATGTCTTTATTGATAACGTTTCTAAGCCTTTGCGTTCCCGCTTCGGGAGCGAAAGTTAAACTGTTTTTTCTCGCTTCTTGAGCGTAAAACTCATCGAAACTATCAATTCTAAGCGACGGTAACGACACTTTCGTATAAGACGGTAAGTTCTCTTTAAGCGAAGTGAGTAGTGGCTTTAAATCTTTATAATCACTCGTTGATAAACTGTTTATCGACAAGGTGTCAAACCCAGTCGAACGTATAAGTCCGCACGCTTGCTCGGTGAGTTTTTCTACGCTTTTGCTCCTTACTGGGCGGTAGATAAAACCCGCTTGGCAAAACCTACAACCGCGATAGCATCCGCGCATAACTTCGATAACCGCTCTGTCGTGAACGGCTTCGATATTGCCAACCGTTTGAGTTTTTGGAAATACTGCATTTTCTAAATCTAAGCAAAAAGCCTTCTCAACTTTTTTCCCTTCAAACCTAATTATTTTACCGTTATCGTCATACACGGGGTACGTTAACGACGGAACGTAAACGCCTTTAATTTCCGTTGCCTTTTGCAAAAATTCCGCCCTATCGGTCACTTTTAGTCTAAGTTCGGCAAGTTCTCGCATACTGTCTTCACCGTCGCCGATAACGAACAAATCAAAGAAGTCCGCAATGGGTTCGGGGTTTACGGCACAGGGTCCACCGCCTTGAATAATAGGGTCGCTTTCGCCCCTATCTTTTGCAAGAAGGGGAATACCAGCCAAGTCGAGCATATACAAAATGGTAGTGTAAGAAAGTTCGTATTGAAGGGAAAATCCCACCATATCGAACTCTTTAAGTGGCATTTTTAAACCGAGCGAATAAAGCGGAATATTATTTTCTTTAAGCGCTTTGCCAAAGTCAGGC
>JAZSOI010000027.1:0-2080 GCA_045536835.1 Christensenellaceae bacterium | reverse complement strand
ACGCGTTACCGTAAACAGCGTTAAAGCGGTTAGAAACGCTAAAAAGGCTATCAAGAAAGCCTTCCAAAACCAAATCGACAAGAAAGGTTTCTCACTCGTAGAAGTTTTATCTACTTGTCCTACCAACTGGGGTATGACTCCTGCAAACGCACTCAAATGGGTTGACGAAAAGATGATTCCGTATTATCCCTTAGGCGTTTATAAAGACAGAAGCGCAAAGGAGGATAAGTAATTATGAAAACGACTAAATATTTATTCTCTGGCTTTGGTGGTCAAGGTATACTTTTCTCGGGTAAGTTCTTAGCGTACAAGGGCTTAACCGACGATAAAAACGTTAGTTGGCTTCCGTCTTACGGCCCTGAAATGCGCGGTGGCACGGCAAGTTGTTCGGTTATTATTAGCGACGAACTTATCGGCTCGCCCTTCGTTGATAGCCCCGACGTTTTAGTTGCAATGAACCTTCCGTCCCTCGATAAGTTTGAAAGAACCGTAAAGGCTGGCGGTACTATCATTTTAGATAGCACGCTCATTGAAAGAAAAGTGGAAAGAGACGACGTTAGCGTTATCTATCTTCCCGCAACTCGTTTGGCAAGTGAGAATAACTGCCCGACTCTTGCAAATATGATAATCGTTGGTAAACTTTTAAAAGTTACCGGCGAGTACGATGAAAAGTCCATTGAAGAAACGCTTAAAAAGGTAATATCTGCAAAGCGTGCGGATATGCTTGAAGTTAATAAAAAGGCAATGGAAATAGGAGCAAACTATGGAGATTAAAATAGTAAAAACGACCAATAAGAAGGTTAAACCCCAAGATAACGTTTTAGGTTTTGGTAAATATTTTACCGACCACATGGCTATGATTACTTGGAATACTGAAAAGGGTTGGCACAACGCTAGAATAGTTCCGTTTGAAAACCTTTCTATTCACCCTGCAAGCACCGTTTTACACTACGGCGCTGAAATCTTTGAAGGCTTAAAGGCGTATAGAAGAGAAGACGGTAAAGTTCAAATGTTTAGACCTATGGAAAACGTAAAGAGACTTAATCGTTCGGCTGAAAGACTTTGCCTTCCAACAATTGATGAAGACGTTGCTTTTGAACTTCTCACTAAGTTCGTTGAAGTTGAACAAGAGTGGACTCCTTGTAGTGCAGGCACGTCCCTTTATTTAAGACCGTTTATGTTCGGTAACGACGAAGCGCTCGGTGTTCACGCCGTTCACAACGCAGAATTCGTGATTATCGCATCACCCGTTGGCAGTTACTATAAAGAAGGTATCAATCCGGTAAAAATTATGATTGAATCTGAAGACGTAAGAGCCGTTCGCGGTGGTACTGGTTACGCTAAGTGCGGTGGTAACTACGCTGCAAGTACGAGAGCGGGTAAGCGCGCGGAAGATAAGGGCTACTCTCAAGTTTTATGGCTTGACGGCGTTGAGAGAAAGTACATCGAAGAAGTTGGCGCAATGAACGTTATGTTTAAAATCGACGGCAAAATCGTAACTCCCAAACTCACAGGCTCAATTCTTCCGGGTATCACTCGTATGAGTTGTATTGAAGTTTTAAAGAGCAAGGGTTTCGTCGTTGAAGAAAGGCTTTTATCCGTTGACGAACTCATTGACGCTGTTAAAAACGGCAAACTTGAAGAAGCGTTCGGTTGCGGTACTGCTGCAGTCGTTTCACCCATCGGCGAACTTATGTATGAAGACGTAAAATACCCTGTATCAGGCGGAAAAATCGGCGAAGTAACTCAAATGCTTTACGATACCTTAACTGGTATTCAATGGGGTAAGGTTGAGGATACTTTCGGCTGGACCTACAAAATTTAAAAAAGTGGAGCGGTTGCTCCACTTTTTTAAGTTATATGCAAACTACGTTAGCGTGATATTCGCCTAACGGCGAGTGATATTCATTATTGTGTAATGAGTGATATGCAATACTAATGTATTGCGTTGCGGATAAAATTTATATAAATAAAAATCCTAAGAGCAACCAAGGGTTGCATATAACGCTTGCTATAGCCAAGCATATAACGATGCTAAAGCATCATATAACTACTAAATGTAAAAGCGTGGAAAAATTTC
>JAZSOI010000057.1:0-58348 GCA_045536835.1 Christensenellaceae bacterium | reverse complement strand
GCGAAAGCAGTTATATAACCATTGCGGTGACGATAGCGTCGAGGATCCACCTGTTCTCATTCCGAACACAGAAGTTAAGCTCGATTGCGCTGAAAGTACTTGGCTGGACACGGCCTGGGAGGATAGGGAGTTGCCGCATTTTTTTATGCCCAAAATTCCACAAAATACTGCGTTTACTGCTTTGTTTTTTGATTTCGATGACCAAAAGGTCTATCTCACCCAAAAAACTTCGCGAGCCTTGTCTTTTGTGTTTTTTGAGCATAAAAACACTTTAAACCACGCTTGTGTTTTAAACGTTATCAAAATTAACCAACCTTGTGATAAAGGTTTTTTTAATTGCAAAAAAGTGAAAAAATTGTAAAAAATTTAAAAGTTTATTCATATAATTTGACATTGAAAAAATATACTGTTAAACTGTTAGTGTTCTAACAAATTAGAGGTAAAAATGAACGAAAAATGCGTACTTGACGAAGTTAAAATTCTTCATAATTTAATAAGGCAAAAGTTGTGTTCCGATCCCCAAGCAGTAAGCGACGGTAAACTTATGAGTGGGCGGGGGTATTTTCTAAGATATTTAGCCGAAAATCAAGATAGAGAGATTTTTCAGCGCGATATTGAAAAGTTCTTTAAAATTCGCCGTTCAACAGTTACCGCAACGCTTAACCGTATGGAAGAAAACGGACTTATCGTTAGAAGTTCAGTCGACTTTGATAGCCGTTTAAGAAAAATCGAACTTACCGAGAAAGGTAAACTTATGCACCTATCTTTTAAAGATAGGGCAAATTCGTTAGATGAAGAAATCACGAGCGTTTTAACCGAAAAAGAAAAAACGGAGTTTTTGAAAATTATTGAAAAACTCCAACGAAAAGTCGAAAGTAAATCTTAATAAAGGACAGTTTAGTTATGCATATTTTAAGATTGTTTAAACATTTAAGAGAATATAAAAAACCTGCGATAATAACGCCGATTTTAATGGTTATTGAAGTGGCGATGGAAGTGCTTTTGCCACTCATTATTTCATGGTTTGGCAACTGCATTACGTCTGGCGATATGCAAGGCATGATTCGTTACGGAATAATTATGATACTCGTTGCGTGCGTTGCACTTCTTGCTGGTATGCTTGGTGGTAAATACTGCGCGATGGCGTCGACCGGCTTTGCTAAAAACCTTAGAAAAGATATGTACGAAAACATTCAAAAGTTTTCCTTTTCTAACATTGACAAATTCAGTTCGTCTTCCTTAGTAACGAGACTTACGACGGATATAATGGGCGTGCAAATGTCGTTTATGATGGTTATTCGTACGGCGATTAGAAGCCCGCTTATGTTTATATTCTCAATCGTTATGAGTTTTTCAATAAACAGCGTTTTACCTGCGGTGTTCTGCGTTACTATCCCCATATTAGTGTTTGCTATAATTATGATAACGAAATACGCAATGCCGATATTTAGAAGGGTGTTCAAGCGTTACGACGCGCTCAACGAATCTATTCAAGAAAACATCAAAGGTATGCGCGTTGTTAAAGCGTACGTTAGAGAGGATTACGAAACGCAAAAACTCGACAAGGTTTCAAACGATCTTCGCAAGGCGTTTACCAAAGCCGAAAGAATACTTGCGTTAAACGGACCGGTTATGAGTTTGTGTTTACAAGGCGGACTGGTTGCGATAGCACTTTTAGGCTCAAAGTTGATACTTGATTTCGTCCCGGGGCTTACGCCGTTTAGTTTGCAAAGTATGCTCACTTATTCACTTCAAATACTAATGTCACTTCAAATGCTTTCAATGATATTCGTAATGCTCACGATGTCTGCAGAGTCGGCAAGGCGTATAAGCGAAGTGTTAGAAGAAAAGAGTGATTTAACTAACCCTGAAAATCCCGTAATGCAAGTAAAAGACGGCTCTATTTTATTTGAAAACGTTTGCTTTAAGTACTCAAAAACTGGCGAAAGATACGTTTTAGACAACGTTAATCTCGATATAAAATCTGGCGAAACGGTGGGCGTTATAGGTGGAACAGGCTCGTCAAAATCGACTTTAATTTCCCTTATTTCTCGCCTTTACGACGTTAACGAAGGTAGCGTTAAAGTAGGTGGAATTGACGTTCGCGATTACGATATGGAAGTGCTTCGCGACCAAGTTTCAGTAGTTTTACAAAAGAACTTACTGTTCTCTGGAACGGTTAAAGAAAATATGCGTTGGGGCAACGAAAACGCCACCGATGAAGAAATCGTTAAGGCGTGCAAAATCGCCCAAGCCCACGATTTCGTTTCTTCTTTCCCCGATGGTTACGATACCTTTATCGAGCAGGGTGGAACTAACGTTTCGGGCGGTCAAAAGCAAAGGCTTTGCATTGCAAGGGCGTTACTTAAAAACCCCAAAATACTTATACTTGACGACTCTACGTCAGCAGTCGATATGAAAACCGACGCACTACTTCGCAAGGCGTTTAAGGAAGAAATTCCAAACGTTACTAAAATCATCATCGCTCAGCGCGTGGCGTCCGTTCAAGAAGCGGACAAAATCGTGGTGCTTGACGGTGGCAAGATAAACGCTATCGGCACTCACGAAGAACTTATTAAAACTAACGAGATATACAAGGAAGTATATTTCTCTCAAAACAAAGAAACGGACGGAGGTGAAGCGTAATGGCAGGTATGAAAATGCGCGGTCGCGGTCACGTTCCGCCTATGGGTAAAATGAAAAAAGGCGTGCTTAAACGCCTTATGGGAATACTTTTCAAAAATTATAAGCCGATGCTTATCGTTATTGCAATATGCTTAGTAATAAGCGCGATAACGGGCGCGGTTGCAGGGCTATTCCTTAACACAGTTTATGATACCTTAACTCAAGCAACGATAGATAAAGTGATTTCTATATCGGACGCGTGGGCAAAGATAATATCCACTTTAATAATACTTGCTACCATCTACGTTATCGGTATTATTGCAAACTTTATATTCCAACAACTCGGTGCAATTTTAACGCAAAAGTTTTTAAGTGATATGCGCGTTAAGATGTTCACCAAAATGCAACGCTTACCTATAAAGTACTTTGACACGCACACTCACGGCGATATAATGAGTTCGTACACCAACGATATCGACGCTATTCGCCAACTCATTTCTCAAAGTTTACCGCAAGTGTGTTCAACGCTTATTACGATGACTGCTTTGTCGCTAGTTATGTTATACCTTAGCGTTTTACTTTTCGTAGTCGTAGTGGTCGGCTTGTTCGCGATAACTTTGGTTACTAAAAAGATAGGCAAGAACAGCGCGAAATACTTTATGGCTCAACAAAAATCGGTTGGTGAAGTGGAAGGCTACATCGAAGAGATGATGAACGGCCAAAAAGTTGTTAAAGTATTCAACCACGAAGAAAAGGCTATTGAAAAGTTCAACACCTTAAACGAACGCTTGTTTGAAGTTTCCAACAAGGCAAACGCTTTTTCAAATATGCTTATGCCGATTATCCACAACATCGGTAACGTTTTATACGTTTTAGTTGCGTTTATCGGCGGTGGAATATATATCTTCACGCAAGGAACTGGTTTAAATATAAGTTTCTCGGCGTTGTTTTCAAGCGGTAGTTTTTTATCGCCACTTAAAATTAGCGTAGTAGTATCTTTCTTGGGTATGGCAAGGCAGTTTGCAAATATTGCAGGGCAAGTATCAAACCAGATAAACTCAGTCGTTATGGCAATGGCGGGCGCGTCGAGAATATTCGACCTTTTAGATGAAAAAGAAGAAGACGACGACGGCTACGTTACTTTGGTTAGGGCTAAGTACGATGAAAACGGCAACCTTACTGAAACTGACGAGAGAACTGGTATTTGGGCGTGGCGCCATCCGCATAAAGCCGACGGCACGGTTACTTACACCCTTTTAAAAGGCGATATAAGGATGTTCGACGTTGACTTTGGCTACGTTCCAGAAAATATCGTTCTTCACAACGTAACCCTTTACGCCGAGCCCGGTCAAAGAATAGCGTTCGTAGGCGCAACCGGTGCTGGTAAAACCACGATTACCAACCTTATAAACCGCTTTTACGATATAGCAGACGGTAAAATTCGCTACGACGGAATAAATATAAACAAGATTAAAAAAGCAGATTTAAGAAAATCGCTTGGAATAGTTTTACAAGACACTTGCTTGTTTACTGGAACGGTTATGGAAAATATTCGTTACGGTCGCTTAGACGCAACTGACGAAGAGTGCATAGACGCTGCAAAACTTGCATCCGCTCACGACTTTATAACCCGTCTTCCCAAAGGCTACGACACTATGCTCACGGCTGACGGTGGAAACCTTTCACAAGGTCAGCGCCAACTCATTGCTATTGCAAGGGCGGCGGTTGCAGACGCGCCCGTTATGATAATGGACGAAGCAACTTCTTCTATCGATACTCGTACCGAACTTCTCGTTCAAAAGGGTACTGATAAACTTATGGAAGGAAGAACGGTATTTATCATTGCGCACCGCCTTTCAACCGTTCGTAACGCCGACGTTATAATGGTACTTGACCACGGTAGAATTATCGAGCGTGGCACTCACGATGAACTCATTGCAAAGAAAGGCAATTACTATGCTCTTTACACAGGCGCCTTCGAACTTGATTAATCCGTTATTTCGGGCATTATGCATCGTTTCTGTAAAGCCGTTGCACTAACGATGACCGAGCAAGGTCTATCGTTACCGCCCCGCCTTTACGAGCCTTGCCTAATACCCAAACTAACGCCTTAATATTAAGCCTTTGGTTGCAATAGCAATATTTTTTGTAAAAATTCGCCGTATTTTCACGGCGTTTTTTATTGAAAATCTATCCATAGCAAACAAACAAGTGTTTTTTGTGCGCCGACAAAGTATTTTGTGTTTTTCGTGCAAAAACACTTGTCTTTTTTAGGAATATAATTTATTATATTATCTATTAAGGAGAAAACTATGTATATTAGTACTAGAAGTGGTGAAAAATTAACCGCAAGTCAGGCAATACTTAAAGGTTTGAGTTCGGACGGTGGTTTGTTCTTGCCCGAAAGCATTGAAAAGTTAAATATTACCCCCGATTTTTTCGATAAAAATTATTGCGAGATTGCAAAGTCGGTCTTTAAAATTTTCTTAGACGATTTTACCGATGAAGAAATTGATTTTGCTATATCTTCCGCTTACGATAAAGTTAATTTCCGCGAGCGTTTCGTTGGGCTTAAACACTTTGACCAAATTTCGTTTTTGGAACTTTTCCACGGACCAACGCTTGCATTTAAGGATATGGCGCTTACCGTTCTTCCCTTTTTAATCGATATTTCAAAGAAGAAAAACGGCGTTGACAAAAAGTCGCTTATCTTGGTTGCGACGTCTGGCGATACGGGTGGTGCGGCGCTTTCTAGTTTTATAAAGAGTGGAAAGTTCGATACCGTAGTTTTATATCCCGACGGAGGCGTTAGTGAAATTCAAGAAAAGCAAATGCTTTATTATACCGACGAGAGAACTAAGGCTTTTGCCGTTAAAGGAAACTTTGACGATTGCCAAACTTTCGTAAAAGAAATTTTTTCTAGGTATAACAAAAAAGACGTTTTATTATCTTCTGCAAACTCGATAAATATCGGCAGACTTATTCCTCAGGTTATCTACTACGTTTATTCGTACTGCCAAATGAGAAAGAGCGGAAAACTTAAAGATGGCGAAAAGTTTAACGTTTGCGTTCCAACTGGTAACTTCGGCGATATTTTTGCAGGGTATTTAGCAAGGGAAATAGGCGTGCCCATTGAAAAGTTTATATGCGCGTCTAACAAAAACAATATTTTATCCGATTTCTTTGCAACCGGCGTTTACGATAAAAATAGAGAATTTTATAAATCTAACTCGCCTGCGATGGACATACTCGTATCTTCAAACCTTGAGCGCTTAGTTTATCTCGCTTGCGGTAGAGACGGGAAAAAGGTTGCAAAATATATGCAAGACCTTAAAGAGTGTGGCCGTTACGAAATTTCTAGCGAAGAAAAAGAGTTCTTAAAAGACTTTAAGGGCGGGTGTTCTACCGAAGAAGAAACGATTAAGGCTATCGGCAAGTGCTATAAGGAACTAGGTTATCTTATCGATCCGCACACCGCCGTTGCTTACGACGTGTATAACAAGACGGAGAAAAACGGTCTTAGAACTTTAATAGTATCGACTGCAAGCCCATACAAATTTCCCTTTACGGTTGCAAAGTCGCTTGAACTTAAAGAAAAAGAGAGCGAAGTTGAACTTATTAAAGATATTTCGGCACACACCGGCGTTTTAGTTCCGTTTGGCATAAAGAAGTTAATGTACTCTAAAAAGCCGACGATACTTAAAACGAAAGAACAAATTGAGAGTATAGTAAATTACGAAAACTTAAAAGTTGAAATTTCCGTTCCTTGCTCGTCGGCAAACCTTGGCGTTGCGTTTGACGGTGCGGGGCTTGCCTTTGGGCTTTACAACACCTTTGGGTTTGAAATGAGTGAAGAAGACCAAGTTGAAGGTTTTGGCGGAAATAATTTTGACAATAACTTAGTGCTCAAATCTTACAAGAAGTTGTTTGAAGTGAGCGGAAAAGATTATATTCCGGTAAAGATAACGCTTAAAAAGTGTTCAGTTCCGTCGTCAAGCGGTTTAGGTTCGAGTGCAACTTGCATAGTTGCTGGCGTAATGGCGGCAAACTTTATGCTCAAAAACCTATTTGACAAAAAGTATCTTTTATCGGTTATGAACTCTATCGAAGGTCACCCCGATAATTTAGCACCTGCTTATTTAGGCGGACTTACCTTTTCGTACTTAAACGGTGAAGAAGTGGTAACGAGAAAGGCTGAAGTTAACAAAAGCCTTAAGTTTTACGCCTTAATTCCGTCGGCGACGACTTCAACGAAGAGTGCCAGAGAAATTATCCCCGAAACGTGCGATATAAAAGACGCGGTTCACAATATATCCCGCGCACTCAACTTAGAACACGCGTTTAAGGTTGGCGATATTTCTCTTATAAAAGACGTGTTTGACGATAAACTTCATCAGCCGTACCGTTTCCCGCTTATAAAGGGTGGGGAAGAGATTAAAAAACTCTTAGAAGAAAACGGTTACGCGGTAGCGGTTAGTGGAGCAGGACCTTCATTACTAGCAGTCGGTTTGAAAAGCGGACTTGAAAAATTGAACTTACAAAATGCCGGCGGTATTAAATGGAAAGTTAAATTTTTAAAAGTTTGCGATAAAGGAGCGATTCTTAGATGAAAGGGGATTTTTTGATTATCCACAAAGACGTGATGCCACCGTTTTTAGTAAAAGTAGTAAAAGCGGTAAGGCTCATTGAAGAAGAAAATAAATCGGTTTCCGACGCGTGCAAAGATTTAGATATCAGCCGTTCCACCTTTTATAAGTACAAAGACAGAGTCTTTGAACTTAAAAGCGATTTTGGTAGAAAGGCGATACTTTCTTTCAAGGTTGAAAACGCGATGGGCGTTTTATCGGACATAATCAACAATATATCAAAGTATAAGGGAAACATCTTGACGATTAATCAAGATATGCCTATTCACAACTTGGCGTACGTTTCCGTTATGATAGATGCGAAAGATATGCTCGTATCAATTTACGAACTTATCACGGAACTTAAAAAAATTCAAAAGGTAAAAGACGTAAGTTTAGTTGCGTTTGAATAAAAACATAAAAGCGAAGGTAAAAAAATGAAAGTAGGTATTTTAGGTTGCGGAACGATTGGCGGTGGCGTGTTAAACCTTATCGACAGTCTTCCAGACAGCGCAGATATAAAAGTATTAAAAGTATTCGACCTTCCGTCTAAGAAAGAAATGCTCGGCGATAGATTTGCCGAAAGTATAGACGAAGTGTGTCAAAATAAGGATATTGACGTCGTTATCGAAGCGATGGGCGGTGATAAATTCCCCTACGAGTGCATAACTAAGGCACTCAAAAACAAAAAGAGCGTAGTAACTTCTAATAAGGAAACGGTAAGTTTGCATATGGAAGAGTTTTACGCGCTCGCAAAGGAAAACGGCGTTCAGTTTATGTGCGAAGCGTCGGTGGGTGGCGGAATTCCGCTTATTTGTTCGCTCATAGAGTCTGTTAAAGTTGATAAAGTGGATAGAATTTACGGCATTATCAACGGAACGACTAACTTCGTTTTAACTAAAATGAGTAAAGACGGTCTTTCTATGGAAGACGCGCTCGCCGAAGCAAGGCGTTTAGGCTTTGCGGAATTCGATGCGACTGCGGATATCGAAGGGCTTGACCTAACTAGAAAAATCTGTATCCTTTCAAGTATTGCTTACGGTGGTTACGTTCCGTACTCGGAAATTTACCACTACGGCATTTCTAAGGTAACGCCTGAAATTTTAGAAGACGTTAAGAGTAAAGGTTACAAGTTAAAATTCGTTGCCGAATCTAGAAAAACTGGGGAAAACTCTTGTAAAGTTAGCGTTGAACCAGTTCTTATCACGGACGATAACCCCTTGTCTTCGGTATCGTACGAATTTAACGCAGTTTACTATAACTGTGCGTCTAACGGTCTTTTAGGTTTTTACGGCAAGGGTGCGGGTAGATACCCGACTGCAACCGCAATGGTTAGCGACGTTAAGCGCATAAGCGAAGGCTCGAATAAGTATTATTACGCGCCTAGTGGTAACTTTGAAGTTGAAAACTTCTTAGCAACTGAGAGTTATTACGCATGTAAAGATGGAAAGAGCGAAATCGTAAAAGGCATCAAAGATGCAAGCAAATATGATTTCGTAGCAAGAATATTTTAAGGAGAGATAATTATGAAAAAGTACAAAGTAGCAGTAGTAGGTGCAACGGGTCTCGTTGGTTCAACCTTTTTAAAACTCTTATGGGAATACAAATTCCCCATTGAAACGTTAACCTTATTCGCGTCTGAAAGAAGCGCGGGCAAAAAGGTAACGTTTGGCGATAGTGAATATACCGTTCAAAAACTTGAAAAGGGTTGTTTTGACGGCATTGAAATCGCACTCTTCTCGGCTGGCGGTAGCGTAAGCCAAGAATGGGCTCCCGAAGCGGAAAAGAGCGGTGCGGTAGTTATCGATAACTCAAGCGCGTGGCGTATGGTTGAAGAGTGTGCGTTAATCGTTCCCGAAATCAACCTTGACCATTTTGACAAGGCTAGAAAAATCGTAGCAAACCCCAACTGTAGCACTATTCAATCGGTTCTTCCGTTAAAACCGCTTGAAGACAAGTTTGGTCTTAAAAGAGTTGTTTATTCGACCTATCAAGCGGTATCTGGTAGCGGAATGAAGGGTAAAAACGACTTGGCTAGAACTTTAGCAGGCGATGAGCCCGAATTCTATCCTTACAATATTTCTAAAACTTGTATTCCTCAAATCGACTCGTTCACCGATAACGGTTACACAAAAGAAGAACTTAAAATGGTTAACGAAACGAGAAAAATTCTTGGAAAGCCCGACCTTAAGGTTTCCGCAACTTGCGTTAGAGTTCCGGTTATGAACGCGCACGCAGTGTCCGTTATGGTTGAACTTGAAAAGCCCTTTACCTTGGAAGAAGTTAGAAAGGCGTTTGAAAGTCAAGACGGAATTAAGGTTTTAGACGATCCTCAAAACTCTATTTATCCCGTATCCACCGTTGCAAACGACAACGATCTCGTATACGTAGGAAGAATTAGAAGGGATCTTTCTACCGATAACGGCTTACTCTTCTACTGTGTAAGCGACAATATTAGAAAAGGAGCGGCAGCCAACGCTATTCAAATAGCAAAGGCGCTTATTAAGGCAAATAAAATATGATAACTGTAGTTAAATTCGGCGGTTCGTCCGTTGCGTCAAGCGGACAATTTGAAAAGGTAAAAAACATCGTTTTAAGCGATGAAAAACGCAAGATAGTAGTAGTTTCCGCCCCTGGTAAAAGATGCAAGGAAGACAATAAGATTACGGATATGTTATACCTTTTGTCTTCGCACGTAAAATACGGCATTGACGCTAGCAATTTACTTGAAAAAATTTCGTCTAGATACGAAGAGATTAAAAACGAATTAAACCTTGGCGTAGACGTTAAGCGCGAGTTTGAAATTATAATGGAAAATGCTAAGAAAGGCGCTGGGGAAGAGTACGTAGTTTCCCGTGGCGAATACCTTTGCGCTAAACTTATGTCGGCGTATCTTGGCTATTCTTTCGTGGACGCTCAAGAAGTTGTAAAATTCAATTACGACGGCACTTTAAACGAAGAACAAACTGCGGAAGCTGTAAGAAGCAAGTTCGAAGAACTTGGAGCAATCGTAGTTCCCGGTTTTTACGGTGCTTATCCGTCGGGTGAAATTAAACTTTTCTCACGCGGTGGTTCAGACGTTACCGGTTCTCTTATGGCGATGAGCGTCAACGCTGAAAAGTACGAAAACTGGACGGACGTTTCGGGTATGCTCGTAGCAGATCCTAGAATAGTTGACAACCCCGCTAGAATTGAAGAAGTAACTTACGACGAACTTAGAGAGCTTTCCTATATGGGCGCGAGCGTTCTTCACGAAGAGAGCGTGTTCCCAGTTAGAGAACTTGAAATCCCCATCTACATTTTAAACACGAATAGACCTAACGATTTAGGTACAAAAATCTGCAAGAAGTCCGACAAGAACGATATGTTCGTAACCGGTATTGCGGGCAAGAAAAATTTCAAGGCGTTAACTATTACTAAGAGCGTTAATTCGGATAAACTTACGGTTATTAGCGACGTATTAGAAGTGTTTAAAAAGTTTGGCGTTAAAATCGAGCATATTCACACGTCGGTTGATAGTTTCACTATTTTAGTAAACGCAAAAGACGTTGAAAAGAACGTATTTGACGTTCTCTCTGATTTAAGGCGCGTAAAGAGCGTAGTTGCAGTTGATATAGACGACGACTTGGCGCTCGTTGCCGTCGTTGGTAGAAATATGAGATTAAAGCCCGGTATTTCGGCTAAGATATTCTCAATTTTTGGCAAAAACAACATCAACATCAAAACGATTGCGCAAGGAACTACTGAAATCAACATTATAGTAGGCGTACAAAACGCTGATTTTGAAAAGGCGATAAAGGCAGTTTACGAAGAAGTTGTGAAGGCGTAAAAGATAAAACTCGGCGAGAAAAAGCCGAGTTTTTTGTTGCAACGCAAAAAAAAGAGATAAAAAATGGTTTTATTATATAAAAATCACATAAAAATTACGAAATATTATTGACTAAAATTAAGTTTACATTTATAATAATTAAGTATATATGTGTTAAAAGCGGAAATAACGCTTTAACCTTGGCAAACTCTAGTGGAGGATTTCATGAGTAAGAGAAAATCAGGTATCGTACTTGCAATAATTATTCTTTTAACCGCTTTATTTGCGGTACTCGATTTTGCGTCCTTTCAACTTCCGTCTTGGATCAAAGGTGGTATTAAGGATTACAATTCGATAGGCAGTACGATCGGTCTCGGTATCGACCTTAAGGGTGGTTACGCTGCAGTATTAACCCCTAAGTATAGCGACGACCAGAAAGATTCAGGCAACATTGACGAACTCTTTGAAGGCGCGGTTGACATTTTGAGAACCCGTCTTGACAATAAGGGCTACACCGAAGCGGTTATCACCGTTCAAGGCGTAGGTGACGCAAGGGAAATTAGAGTAGAAATTCCCGAAGTTGAAGATGCGGACGAGATTTTGAGCGTTATCGGTTCTTCCGGTAGGCTTTCGTTCGTTGACTCGGCTGATACGGAATATTTAAACGGTGACGATATTAAAGACGCGTACGCTGGTTACGATGAAAACGGTAACCCCATAGTAGTTTTAGAATTTACTACTAGTGGCACGACCAAGTTCTCTAACGCAACTGGTAAACTCGCTGGTTCGACTATGTACATTAAACTTGGTGACGACGTTATTTCTTCGCCCACGGTTAACGAACAAATTACAAGTGACAGCGCGCAAATTACAGGTCTTGAATCGTACGAAACGGCTGAAACCATCGCTGCGGTTATCAAAGCGGGTAGGCTTGATTTCGAGTTTGAAATCGGCTCGTCCAACAAGATAAGCGCAACGCTCGGTGAAAACGCATTACCTGCAAGCGTAATGGCAGGCGGTATCGGTTTATTGATAATCTTTGCGATTATGATATTCTTCTATCGCGGTATGGGCATAGCGTCTTCGCTCGCTCTTACTATTTACGCGGTGCTTTTAATTATTCTTCTTGCGCTCGTTCCTTGGGTAGAACTTACTCTTCCCGGTATCGCAGGTATTATTCTTTCTATCGGTATGGCGGTTGACGCAAACGTTATTGTCTTTGAAAGAATTAAAGAAGAATACGCGGCGGGCAAAACTGCAATGACTGCTATTAAGACTGGTTTTAAGAGAGCGTTCGTAACGATTTTCGACTCGAACATAACCACCGTTTTAGCGTCCATCGTTCTTTGGATTTTATGCCCAGGCTCAATTAAAGGCTTTGCTATCACGCTTTTAATCGGTATCGTTCTTTCGATGTTTACCGCTATAGTAGTTACTAGATTTATTCTTAAGTTGCTTTACAACTTATCTGGAGGAAAAACTTCCTTCTTAGGTCTTAAAAGGGAGGTGCTTGTAGATGATGAAGATTAAGAATTTAAAATTCAATTTCTTTAAAAATTTTAAGTTCCTTGCCCCTGTTTCACTTGCAATTATTCTCGTAGGCGTTATCTTGATGTTAATTCCCAAAGTTGGAATGAACGTAGGTATTGACTTTGCAGGTGGTGCTAACGTTTCTATCGACTTTGGCGATTACGTTGCAACTCACCAAGAGATTAAAGACGATTTAGTTGAAGAAGTTAACAAAGTGGTTGAAGCGGAAGGCTTTGAAATCGGCTCGGTAAGATGGTCGGGTGATGATGAAAATATTTACGAAATCGGTATTAAATACACCATTAACGGTGAAAAAGTTGACTCGTCAAGCGAATCTGCTCAACAAGAATTCCTTGAAAAAATTACCGACGAGACGGACGGTTTGAAAGTTAAAATCGCAAAGGCGGTTAACGATTATACCACCGAGTTTGAGTTTACTGCGGATAGCATTAGCGAAAACATCGTTGGTGGCGAAACTAGTAGAAAACTTTTAAACAACGCAATTTTAGCAACTGCAATAGCGATAGTTATAATGCTTATCTACATTGCAATTCGCTTTACCTTAACAAGTGGTTTGGCTGCTATCGTTGCGCTCTGTCACGACGTGTTAGTTATGATAGCGCTCACCACGATTTTCCAAATCCAAGTAAACACCACGTTTATCGCGGCTATTATTACTATCGTTGGTTACTCAATCAACGCGACGATCGTTATCTTCGATAGAATTAGAGAAGTTTCTAAACTCGATTCTATGAAAGACGCGACTGACGCTGAAATTGCTAACAAGTCCATCAAAGATACTTTAGGAAGAAGTATTTTAACTACTCTTACAACATTAGCAGTAATCGTAGTATTAGCAATCGTTTGCTCGGTACTTGGAATTTCTACCATGTCTGAGTTTGCATTGCCGATTATCTTCGGTTTAATTGCAGGCGCATATTCTTCCGTATTCTTGTCAGCACCTATTTGGGTATATTTCCGTAGACTCGGAAGAAAAATTAGAAAAGGCAAGAAAGCATAATAATAAAACGTTACAGCGGACGGGAGATATCCCGTCCGTTTGGATTTTTTTACGAGTTTATGAGAATAATTAAAAAGTCGTACGATATACGCGAGAAAAACTTAATAAACACCTTAGCAGAAAAAACTGGCGTATTGCAGTCTACCGCTGAGATATTGTACGGCAGGGGTTACGATACCGAGCAAAAAATACTCGAGTTTTTATCCCCTCATAAATGGGAAAGGCTTTCGCCGTTTACTTTAAGCGGTATGAAAGAAGCGGTTGAAAGGATAACCTTAGCCAAAGATAACGGCGAGACGGTGGTAATTTACGGCGACTACGACGTTGACGGTATTTGCGCCACCACGCTACTACACAAATCGCTTAAAATATTCGGTATTGACGCGCACGCCGTAATTCCCGAAAGAGAAAACGGCTACGGGCTTTCCGAAGGTGTGTTAAACGAAGTTATAGACAATCTTTTCCCCGACCTTATAATTACGGTTGACTGTGGTATAAGCGCGGTAAAAGAAGTTGAATACTTAAAAGATTTGGGCGTTGACGTCATTATTACCGACCACCACGAATTTCCAAAAACCGCACCCGATACGGTTATCGTTAGCACTAAAACCAAAGGTCAAGAATATCCCTTTGAATACCTTTCTGGTGCTGGCGTTGCTTATAAACTTGCAAACGCACTCATAGGCGATAGGGCGGACGAGTTTTTAGATTTAGTTGCGCTCGCAACCGTTGCCGACAGTATGCCACTCATCGGCGAGAATAGAAACATCGTTTATTACGGCGTTGAAAAAATTAAGAACGGCAAGTGCTCAAAGGCGTTGATGTCGTTACTCTATGCAAGCGGTGCAAGGGATATTTCCGCAACAGGACTATCTTTCACCGTTGCGCCTAGAATTAACGCAGCAGGTAGAATGGGCGACGCGTATTCCGCGTTAAAACTTTTCTTGACTGAAAGTCAAAAAGAACGCGACGATTTAACTGAAAAACTTAATAAATATAACCTTGCACGCCAACAGGAGTGCGAAGTTATGTATAACGACGCAAAAATTAAACTTCAATCAAGCGGTAATTACGGCAAAGTTATAGTGCTTTGCGATAAAACTTGGAACGGCGGAATTCTAGGCATAGTTGCCGCAAGGCTTACCGAAGAATTTGGTCTTCCAACGATACTCTTTTCAGAACTTGACGGAGCGTTGCACGGCTCGGCGCGTTCTAACGGCGACGTTAGTATTTACGACGCGATAAGTTTTGCAAGTGATTTATTAGTCGATTACGGCGGTCACTCTCAAGCCGCAGGCGTAACGGTAAACGAAGAAAACTTTGAAGAGTTTGCAAGGCGCGTTAATAAGTTTATTGAAGATAATTACGATGCAAGCGCCTTTGAAAAATCGGTTGAACCCGATTATATATTAGAAGGGAATTTCTCCTTGCGCTTTGCTAGGGAAATATCAAAATTCGAGCCCTTCGGGCTTGGCAATAAAAAGCCTATTATATTAACCGAAGAGTACGAAGTTTCTGCAAGACCTTTAAAGCAAGGTTCTAATCACTTAGCGGTTAAAACGCAAAAGTTAGAACTTATGCACTTTAACGGCGCTAAATTTTTAAAGCCGTACGAGATAGACCTTAAAAAGTCAATACTCTTTGAAAGTTCAATTTCAGCCTATAACGGCAGGGAACAAGCAAAAGGCATAATAAAGAGCGTAGACTTTAACTTTGAAAACTCTTCAAGGCTTAATTTATTAAGCCTTAAAAACGCGTTTACGAGCGCTAAGGCGGAATTTGCGAATAGTTTTGAAGAGATAGACGAAACCGGGCTTAAAACCCTTTTAAACGGCGTTTCGCCGTCTGGCCACGGAACGTTATTTATATTAACAAACCCCGATAATTATCTAAGTTATAAATTTTTAGAAGATTTTACTTTATGCCCCTTAACGCTAACTACTAGCGGTGGCAAAAACGCGGTGCTTATCGGCGGTGATTTAACTCAAACCGAACTTAACTTGTATCACACTTTAATCTACTTAGATAAGCCGTTAAATGTAGTATCAACAAGCGGTCAAAAAGTGTACGTTCTGCCAAAACAGTCGTATGATTTTACTCAAATAAAAGCCGATAGGGCGGTTTTAGCGAGCGAGTTTAGGAAGATTAAAGAACTTGCAAGGCTTGGTTATACTAGTGAGCAAATATTAACTGATAGTGAAAATGAGACTTTAACTTCGTTTGCTATCGAAGTGTTTAAGGAACTTGGATTTGTTAAAGAAGACGGGTTTATTGAACTTGTTGAAGGGGTAAGGAAAGACCTTTTCGAATCTAAAATTTATCAAAGATTTACGGAGAATTAAATGATTAACACTTATAGCGTACTCGATGATATAAATAAGATTTACCCCGAAGACGAGGTAAAGTTTTTATCGCGCGCTTACCAGTTTGCGAAAGAAGCGCATAAAAATCAAAAGAGAGCGTCTGGCGAAGAGTATTTTACGCACCCTTGCGCCGTTGCTCAAATACTTATCGGGCTTAAAATGGATTTTAGAACGATTGCCGCAGCCTTTTTGCACGACGTTTTAGAAGACACCCCTGTATCTGCTAGCGATATCGAAAAGGAATTCGATGCTGAAGTTTTAGCGCTAGTTGAAGGCGTTACCAAACTTGATAAAATTGAGTTTAAGTCGCACGAAGAAGAACAAGCGGAAAACTTTAAAAAGATTTTCGTTTCAATGGCGAAAGATATTAGGGTTATAATTATAAAACTTGCAGACCGCTTGCACAATATGAGATCGTTAAACTTTCTATCGCACGAGCGCCAACTTAGAATGGCTAACGAAACGCTCGATATTTTCGCGCCCCTTGCAAGAAGGCTAGGTATTTCTAAACTTAACTGCGAACTTGAAGACTTGTGTTTAAAGTATATTGACCCAGAAGCGTTTGAGTATTTAGCCGAAAATATTCACAACAAACTTGAAGAGCGCGAAGCGTTCGTTCAAAAGATGGTTGACGAACTTAGAAAAATCGTTTTTGAAAGTAATATAAAAGGCGAAGTTTTCGGTAGACCAAAGCACTTTTATTCAATTTATAAAAAAATGAAAGCGAAAAACCTTTCGCTTGAACAAATTTACGATTTAACCGCGGTTAGAGTGCTCGTTAACACCGTTGACGAGTGTTATGAACTCTTAGGTAAAATCCATAAAAACTATACGCCGATGCCGGGAAGAATAAAGGACTACATTGCAATTCCTAAGGAAAACATGTACCAAAGTCTTCACACTACGGTCGTTACGCCGTTCGGTAAAGTGTTTGAAATTCAAATTAGAACTTACGAAATGAACAACACCGCCGAATACGGTATCGCGGCGCACTGGCAGTATAAAGAAAACAAGTCTTCGTCCGACAATTTTGACAAGAGGCTTAGTTGGATAAGAGAAGTTATGGAATGGCAGGGCGGTCTTAAAGATAGTAAAGACTTCCTTGAATCGTTAAAGGGCGACGTTTACAACACCGAACTTTTAGTTTTCACGCCGAAGGGCGAAGTTATAAGTTTAGTTAAAGATAGCACGCCCGTTGACTTTGCTTACCGCATTCACACCCAAGTAGGCAACCGTTGCGTAGGCGCGAGAATCAACGGCAAGATGATGCCATTAACAACCGTCTTAAAGGTTGGCGACGTGGTTGAAATTATAACGTCGAACACCAGTAACGGTCCTTCGTGGGACTGGCTTAAATTCGTTAAAACGAACGGCGCAAGGGCAAAGATTAAGGCGTTCTACAAAAAGGAAAAAGCCGACGATATGATTAAACTTGGCAAGCAGATGCTTGAATCTGAAGCCAAGAATAAAAGTTATAATTTGGGCGAACTTTTAACTAAGGAAAACTTTGAAAAACTTTGCGAAAAGTTCTCGTTCTCAGGTCAAGACGAAATGTATATCGCCGTTGGCTCGGGCGCACTTAACGTAAACCAAATTTTGGTAAAACTTATCGATTACTATAAAAAGGAACACCGCCCGAAAGTCAACCACTATCCAACGGGTATTACGTCTAAAATCGTTCACTCGACTGGCGACGTTGTAATTAAAGGTGTTGACGGACTTTTGGTTAGGTTTGCGCGTTGTTGTAACCCAGTTCCTGGGGATAAGATTATAGGTTTCGTATCGCGTGGTAGAGGTGTAGTCGTTCATAGGCACGACTGCCCGAATATGAAAGCGGAAGATAAAGCAAGGTTTTTAGAAGCCGAGTGGACTGGTAAAATCGGTGACGACGGTTATAACGTAAGTTTGAGAATTACCGCCAAGGAAGACGCAACCGTTTTATCGCTCGTTTCCAACGCTTGTGCAAAGTATAATATGTTCATACTTGCAATCAACGGAAGAGTTGATAATAAAAAGCACGTTGCAGTCATTGATATAACCCTTAAAATAAATAGAAAAGAAGATTTAGATAACTTCTTAAAACACGTATCGGCAGACGCTAGCGTGTTAGAAGTATTTAGGAACAATAACTAAAATGAAATTATATAGATATACTTTGGGTGAGTTATCCGTTAATTGCTACGTATTAGTAGATGAAAAAACGGGTAACGCCGTCGCAATCGACATCGGTGGCGACGAAGGATTTTTACAACTTGAACAGTTAAAGCACGGCTATAAAATAAACGCCGTGCTTTTAACCCATTGTCACTTTGACCATATCGGTGGCGTTTATAAATTCTACGAACTCGGTGCTGACGTCTATATGAGTAAATTAGATGAAAAAGGAATACTTGACGGCGGGTACAATTTGTCTTCCGTATTTGGTAGTGAAGTAAAGCCGTTTAAGTTAAAAACCGCCTTATCGGGCGGTGAAACGCTAAAATTTGGTGAAATTGAAGTTGAAGTTATCTCTACGCCTGGCCACACCGAAGGCGGACTTACCTTTAAGGTTAACGATATGCTCTTTTGTGGTGATACCTTGTTTTTAGGCAGTTTTGGAAGGGTGGATTTTCCAAGTGGAGATATTAAAGTTTTATGTGAAAGTGCTAGAAAGTTATTTGAATATAAGGGCTGTACTTTATATCCCGGGCACGGCGAAAAAACAAAGGTTGACGAAGAAGAAAGGTCAAATCCCATAAGATATTACTATGCTAAAAACTAATAGAGAAGATTACAAAAAAGAACTTGAAGAAGTTATTTATATGTTCTCAACTGGAGAAGATTTAACGGTAGAACACTCTCAACTAAAAGAGAATTTTAGTTATACCGATAAGGTTACGGTAAACGGCAAATCTTTTTCATTTGAAAACTATCACGAGCCGACGGACGGACTTGATAAAAAAAGGTTTGAAAAGCGTTTTTCAAAACTATCAATATATCTTGCGCTTACTAATTTTTATAAAGTTAAACTTCCGTGGGGCGCGCTAACTGGAATTCGCCCTGTAAAGATGGCGAGAGATTTAGGGGATAACTTTGAAAGTGATTTTAAACGCGTTTTCGACGTTTCCGCTAAAAAGACGGCGCTCGTTAAAGAGATAGTTGAAAATCAAGAAGGACTGTTTGATAAAAACGGAGAATATTCGGGGTTGTTTATAGGAATTCCCTTTTGTCCGTCAAAGTGCGCGTACTGTTCGTTCGCGTCGGAAATAGTTAGCAAAAGTAAATACGTTTTTGAGTACGTGAACGCACTTATAAAGGAAATACTTGCGCTTAAAGGTACGCTAAAAAACGTTCGTAGCGTATATATCGGCGGTGGAACACCCGTGTGCTTACCTGATGAAAGTTTACTTAAAATTACGTCGGCTGTAAGAGAAGTTCTTGAAAATAGCAACGTTGAGTTCACCGTTGAAGCGGGTAGACCCGATAGTATAACTGAAGAAAATTTATCAATTTTAAAGCGTGCAGGCGTTACGAGAATTTGCGTAAACCCACAAACTTTTTCGGATAAAACGTTAAAACTTATAGGAAGAAACCACACGTCTAGCGAGTTAACCAAGAAATTTAAACTTGCAAAATCGTTTGGGTTTATCATAAACGCCGATATCATCGCAGGGCTAACGGACGAGACGTTTGAAGATTTTAAAAATACCGTTGACACCATTATTTCACTCGATGCCGACAACGTTACCGTTCACACCCTATGCTTAAAAAAGGGTGCAAAACTTAAAACTGAAATGGATAGACTTAAAGTTGAAGACATTGATAAAATGATAGATTATTCCTACGTTGAACTTAAAAAAGCGGGCTATAGGCCGTATTACTTGTATAGGCAAAAGTACGCAGCGGGTAATTTAGAGAATACTGGTTACTCTAAAAAAGGCAAAGAGTGCATCTATAATATCGACGTTATGGAAGAAAATTCTTCCAACCCGGCGTGCGGTGCAAACGCAGTATCTAAGCGAGTGTTTTTATCGGAAAATCGAATTGAAAGGCTAGGCTCGCCGAAAGACGTGAAAACTTATATTGAGAAAATTGATAAAATAATAGACGAGAAAACTGAATTTTTCAAATAACCGTGAAAAACGGTTGCGTTTTTAAAATTTATATGTTAATATAACTATAGACTTTTTTCTGGGTTTTGCGATTGCTCTACGCATTGCTCGGGTAAAAGCGTAATAATTTCCATAATGGAGGATAAATTAAAATGGAAAAAGAAATTAAAGCAGGTATTATTGACAGTTACAAAACTCACGAAGGCGACACGGGTTCAGTTGAAGTTCAAGTTGCTCTTTTAACCGAGAGAATCAATCACTTAAACGAACACTTGAAATCAAACAAGCAAGACAATCACTCGAGACGTGGTCTTATGAAAATGGTTGGTAAGAGAAAAGGTCTTTTAGACTATCTTAAGTCGAAAGACATTGAAGCGTACAGAACGCTCATTGCCAAACTCGGTCTTCGTAAATAAGAGAGTGAAATTTGGGGAGTGGCTGATAGCACTCCCCATTTTTAAAACTCACAACGCTTTAAAATCGCATGTTCAATTTTTGCATAGGGTGTGCAAAAATTTTATCAGAGTATAGAAAAAGTTTAAGGAGAAAGAGATGTTAGAAAATTTTAAAGTTTTCAAAACCCAAATCGGCGGTAAAGAAGTTACCGTTGAAGTAGGTAAGTACGCTCAACAAGCGAACGGCTCTTGCGTTATTAGATGCGGAGAAACGGTCGTTATGGTGAACGCTACTATGGCTCCCACAGCAAGAGAAGGAATGGATTTCTTCCCGCTCAGCGTGGATTACGAAGAAAAAATGTACGCAGTTGGTAAAATTCCCGGTGGTTTCAAAAAGAGAGAAGGTAGAGCAAGCGATAAGGCTATCTTAGTTTCAAGACTTATCGATAGACCTATCCGTCCCCTTTTCCCCAAGGGTATTTTTAACGACGTAACCGTAGTTGCAACCGCGTTATCCGTTGACGTTAACGTTTCACCAGAACCCCTTGCAATGCTCGGTAGTTCTATCGCGCTTTCAATTTCGGATATTCCGTGGCAAGGTCCTACCGGTTCAGTTCAAGTTGGTATGGTTAACGGCGAATACGTTATTAATCCCGACGTTGCAGAGCGTGAAGCAAGCGAATTAAGTTTATCCCTTTCAGGTACTAAAGACGCTATCATGATGGTTGAAGCAGGCGCAAAGGAAATTGAAGACGAACAAATGATAAAGGCTATCTTGTTCGGTCACGAAGAAATCAAGCGTCAATGCGAATTCATCGAAGGTATCGTAGCGGAATGCGGTAAAAAGAAACTCGAAATGGATCTTTACAAAATTCCCGAAGATCTCGACAATGCAGTTAGAGCGTACGCAGGCGAAAAACTCGACTACGCGCTCGATACTTTTGATAGACAAGTTCGCCAAGAACGTCAAGACGAAGTTGAAAGAGACTGTTTAGAACACTTTGCCGATATCTATCCCGATATGGCAAGAGAAATCAAAGATTCACTCTACTACATCACTAAAGAAAAAGTTAGAGCAAAAATTACCAACAACGGCGTTCGCCCCGACGGTAGAACTTTAACTGAAATTAGACCTATTTGGTGTGAACACGGCGTTCTTCCTAGAGTTCACGGTTCGGGCGTATTCACGCGTGGACAAACTCAAGTGTTAACTACTTGTACTTTAGGAACTATCAGCGAAGTTCAAAAACTCGAAGGCTTAGACGAAGAAGTTTCTAAGAGATATATGCATCACTACAACATGCCTGGTTACGCTTCCGGCGAAGCAAAACCGCTTAGAAGCCCAGGTCGTCGTGAAATCGGTCACGGTGCACTTGCTGAAAGAGCACTTGAACCCGTTATTCCTAGCGAAGAAGAGTTCCCGTACGCAATAAGACTTGTTTCTGAAGTATTATCTTCTAACGGTTCTACTTCTCAAGGTTCGGTTTGCGGTTCTACTATGGCACTTATGGACGCGGGCGTTCCCATTTCTCGCCCCGTTGCTGGTATCGCTATGGGTCTTATCAAGGACGTTGAGTCTGGTAAGGTTTCAGTTATGAGCGATATTCAAGGTTTAGAAGACTTCCTTGGCGATATGGACTTCAAGGTTGCAGGAACAACGAAAGGTATTACCGCTATTCAAATGGATATCAAGATTAAAGGTATTGATGAAGCGATTTTACGCCAAGCAATCAAGCAAGCTAACGAGGGAAGACAACACATTTTAAACAAGATGCTCGAATGCATTCCCGCAGTTAACGAAAACCTTTCTAAATACGCACCGAAGATTATTTCGTTTAACATTGATCCCGAAAAGATTAAAGACGTTATCGGTTCTGGCGGTAAGACCATCAACAAGATTATCGCTGAAACGGGCGTTAAAATTGATATTGACGATTCGGGTAAAGTGTTCATCGCTACTTACGGCGAAGATATGGAACAAGCAAATAAAGCAAAAGCCATCATCACCGCTATCGTAAGAGATTTAGAAGTTGGCGATATGTTTATCTCTACCGTTGTTAGAATTTTACCCAAAGTTGGCGCGTTCTGTGAACTTGCTCCTGGTAAAGACGGTATGATTCACATTTCTAAGATGAGCAAAGAAAGAATCAATAGCGTTGAAGAGGTTTTATCTATCGGCGATACCGTAAAAGTAGAAATTATCAAGATTTCGGATAAAGGCGTTGACCTTAAACTTCTTGAGAAAATCGAAGGCTAATTAAACAAACTCGTAAACGAGTTTAAAAGGCTCGGGGCGAGTTGCCCCGAGCCAATTTTTTAAAGGTGATATTATGAAAAATTATAAATTAGACACCAAGTGCGTTCAAGCGGGTTACACCCCTAAAAACGGTGAACCGAGAGAAATTCCCATTTATCAAAGCACGACTTTTAAGTACGATACTAGCGAAGATATGGGCAAACTTTTCGACTTAGAGGCAAGCGGATATTTCTATTCAAGGCTTCAAAACCCAACGTGTGACTACGTTGCCGCTAAAATTTGCGAACTTGAAGGCGGAACTGCTGCAATGCTTACGTCTAGTGGACAAGCGGCAAACTTCTTTTCTATATTTAACATTGCAAATGCGGGCGACCACGTTATTTCTTCAGCGTCAATTTACGGTGGAACGTTTAACCTTTTCAACGTAACGATGAAGAAAATGGGCATTGATTTTACCTTCGTTTCGCCAGAAGCAAGCGAAGAAGAAATTCAAGCGGCGTTCAAGCCCAACACCAAGGCTGTGTTTGGCGAAACGATTGCAAACCCCACGCTCCACGTTTTAGATATTGAAAAATTCGCGCGCGTAGCGCACAAAAACGGCGTTCCGCTTATTATTGACAACACGTTCCCAACACCGATATTTTGCCGTCCGTTCGAGTGGGGTGCAGATATCGTAACTCACGCAACGACTAAATATATGGACGGGCACGCGTCCACAATCGGCGGTTGTATCGTAGATTCTGGTAACTTTGACTGGATGAAGTATAAAGAAAAATTCCCAGGTCTCACCACGCCCGACGATAGTTATCACGGCATCGTTTACGCTGAAAAGTTTGGTAAAGCAGGCGCGTATATAACCAAGGCTACCGCTCAACTTATGAGAGATTTTGGTTGCACTCAGTCTCCACAAAGCGCGTATTACATTAATTTAGGTCTTGAAAGTTTACACGTTCGTATGCCAAAGCATAACGAAAATGCTTTAAAAGTTGCTGAATTTTTGAAAAACGACGATAGAATTGACTGGGTTATCTTCCCAGGTTTAAAAGGCGATAAGTACTACGATCTTGCTCAAAAGTATATGCCTAACGGTACTTGTGGCGTTGTAAGTTTCGGTGTAAAAGGTGGAAGAAAGGCTGCTGAAAAGTTTATGAAGAGTTTAAAACTTGCAGCAATCGAAACTCACGTTGCCGACGCTCGCACTTGCGTATTGCACCCTGCAAACGCAACTCACCGTCAACTTTCCGACGCGCAACTTGAAGCGGCTGGAATTTCTCCCAACCTTATAAGGTTCTCTTGCGGTATTGAGTCGGCAGAAGATTTAATCGCTGACATCGACCAAGCACTTTCTAAGTCGTTATAAAGCAAAAAAATAGAAATTTGCTTGCAAGAACAGATATTTTTTTGCTTTAAGTTTATAAACTTCGCAATACAGCGTTTCTGCTTAGTGTTTTGACTTCGATGACCTAAAAGGTCTATCTCATCCAAAACACTTCGCGAGCTTTGTCTTGCTTGTTTCTAACGCTTTATGATATTTTTTACTGCAAATATTTTATATTAAACAAGGTGAATTATGCCTATTAAAATTCCTAACGGTTTGCCTGCCGCGCAAATGCTCCTTAACGAAAATATCTTCGTTATGAACGAGATTAGGGCGGAAAGTCAAGATATAAGACCGTTAAAGATAGTTTTACTCAATTTAATGCCGACGAAAATCGTCACTGAAACGCAGTTTTCTCGCTTGCTCGGTAATACTCCGCTTCAAGTTGAGTTAACTCTTTTAACCATGTCTTCACACGAATCGAAAAATACTTCAAAAGAGCATATGATTGCCTTTTACAATACTTTCGATGAGATAAAGGACCAAAGTTTCGACGGTATGATAGTAACTGGTGCGCCGGTTGAACACTACGATTATGAAAGCGTTGATTACTGGCAAGAACTTTGCTCAATTTTCGACTGGGCTAAGAAAAACGTTCACAGTACGGTGTTTATTTGTTGGGGTGCGCAAGCCGCGCTTTACCACTACTACGGCGTTGAGAAAATTATGCTAGAAACTAAGCTATCGGGCGTTTATTCGCATAAAATTGCTGATACTAAGTCAATGCTCGTTAGGGGGTTTGACGACGTGTTTTACGCTCCGCATTCCCGCCATAGCGGAATAAACGAAGATAAGGTTTATAACAACGAAAACCTTAAAGTTTTAGCAACTTCCGATAAAGCAGGCATATATCTTATTAAGTCGACAGATAATTCGCAAGTGTTTATAACGGGGCATTCAGAGTACGACAAAGATACTCTTAAAAAGGAATACGAACGCGATAAACTCGCAGGGCTTAATCCAAATATTCCTGAAAATTATTTCCCAGATAACGACGATACGAAAGAGCCGAGCGTTAGTTGGCGTGCTCACGCTAACTTACTCTTTTACAACTGGCTTAACTATTTCGTTTACCAGTCTACTCCTTACGATCTTAACGAACTTAAAAAGTAATTTCAACAAAAAACTAAAAGCGAAAATATAATAATATTATGATATATAACAACGTATTAGAGGCGATAGGCCATACGCCTATGATTCGCCTTAACAAAATGATAGATGGCGATAGTGCTGATATCTTAGTTAAATTTGAAGGCTTAAACGTGGGCGGTTCAATTAAAACTAGAACTGCTTACAATATGATAATCGACGCAGAAAAGCGCGGTGTTTTATCAAGCGATAGCATTATCGTTGAGCCGACGAGTGGCAACCAAGGTATAGGACTTGCGCTCGTAGGTGCGGTAAAAGGCTATAAAACCATAATTATTATGCCTGATTCGGTTAGTGAAGAAAGGCGTAAACTCGTTCGTCACTACGGTGCGGAAGTAATACTTGAGCACGACGATGGAAATATCGGAGACTGTATTGACCGTTGCTTAAAAAGAGCAATAAAAATGGCGGAAGAAAACCCCAAAGTTTTCGTTCCGCAACAGTTTGAAAACCCCGCAAACCCAACCGTTCATCGCCATCATACAGGTCTAGAAATATTAGAACAAGTTGCAGGTCCTATTCACGGCTTTTGTTCGGGGATAGGTACTGGTGGTACGATAACTGGTATAGGCGAAGTTTTAAAGGCGCAAAACCCTAGCATTAAGATTTGGGCGGTAGAGCCTGAAAACGCTGCAATTTTAGCAGGTGGAACGATAGGTACTCATATTCAAATGGGTATAGGCGACGGACTTATCCCCGACGTTTTAAATACCAAAATATTTGAAGACGTGTGCATAATTTCAGATGATGAAGCACTTCAAACGAGCCGTGATTTAGCAAGGCTTGAAGGTATTATGTGCGGAATATCGTCAGGCACGAACGTTGCCGCAGCCAAGAAACTTGCCAAAGTTTTAGGCAAAGGTAAAACGGTAGTTACCGTTCTTCCAGATACTGCAGAAAGATATTTCTCCACCCCATTATTTGAAAATGAATAATTTTTAATCCGCGATAAACAGCGTTATGCATCGTTTCTGCCGTCTCCGTACGACTACAATGACCAAAAAGGTTTATAGTATCCGTCCGTCTAGGCGAGCCTTGCCTAACTTGTTGCTAGCGTCTTAAAATGCTATATGAAAATTTCTAATAAAAAAGCATAGGCAACTACCTATGCTTTTTATATTAAATTAATACACAATTTCAGGAAGTTGAATATCGTTAAACATCTCGATAATCGGCTTATCGGTCACTATATAGTCAATATCACGAGTGGTGCAAGTAAAATAGGGGGATATTTTACCAAATTTTGTACTGTCGGATAAAAACACTCTTTTACTAGCGTTTTTAAGCATTGCAATTCTCGGTGGATTTTCTTCTTCAAAGATGTCGTAGAGTTTTCCGTCACGAGTGATTGACGCAACCGAGAAAAAGGCAATATCTGCGTGAAATTTTTCAATCATACTAATCGTATGTTCGCCACCAAGCACCGAGTTGTTGTTTTTAATAACGTTTCCACCGGTTGAGTAGGCATTAATTCCGTTTTTAACTAGTAGCGAAAAGGTGTCGACGCCGTTCGTGATAACTTTAATATCCTTAAAGCCCGATAAGTACTCGGCGATGAAAAATGCTGACGTAGAGCCGTCTAAGAAAATAACGTCGCCGTTTTTAATAAGTTTTGTTGCGGTGAGTGCAATCTTTTTCTTCTCCAAACTGTTTTGGTGAGTGCGGTAAGAAAAACTCGGTAAAAAGTTACTTGAATCGTTAATTTTCGCTCCACCGCGCGTTCTAGTTACTAGCCCTTTTTCTTGAAGGCGAGTAAGTTTTCTTCTAGTCGTTGAAGGGCTGATATAAAGCGTTGAAGATATTTCTTCAACTGACGCGTACTGTTTTGACTGAATAAAAGATAATATTTCTTGTTCTTGTAAATTGCTCATAATCTCTCATTTTGCTCAAATGAGCAGTTAAAATTGACTAAAAGGCAAGTTTTAACGCCAAATTGTAAAAATTTCAATAAAGATATTGCTCAATTTGGTTAATTGTATTATAATCAAATTATAAAATATTGTCAATAATTTAAGGAGAATTATGTTTGACGTTTTAGTTATAGGTGGTGGCGTTATAGGTGGCGCTATCTTGCGAGAATTAACGAAGTACAAGTTAGACGTTGTTATGGTTGAAAAATCAGTTGACGTTTGCATGGGGCAAAGCAAGGCAAACTCTGGCATTTCCCACGCGGGTTACGACGCAAAGAACGGTTCGCTCAAAGCAAAGTTTAACGTGCTTGGCAACAAAATGATGCCTGCGTACGCGGAAGAACTCGGCGTTAAGTTTAAAAACAACGGTTCGCTCGTAGTTGCTTACTCTCAAGAAGAGATTAAAACCCTTCACGAACTCAAAGAGCGCGGTGAGAAAAACGGCGTTGAGAAGTTGGAAGTTATAGGTGTAGACGAACTTAGAAGTTTAGAGCCTAACATTTCAGACAGTGCAGTTGGTGCGCTTTACGCAAGAACAGGCGGTATAGTTTGCCCTTACGAACTCACTATCGCTGAAATAGGCAACGCTATGGATAACGGCGCAAAACTTAAACTTAAATTTGAAGTATCTTCTATTTCTAAAAAGGACGGATATTATACCGTAACGTCGTCAACTGGCGAAACGGTTGACGCAAAAGTCGTTATCAACGCGAGCGGTTTATCAAGTGGAAAGATTGCTAAAATGGTTGGCGATAATTCGTTTGAAGTTGGAGGAAGAAAAGGTGAGTACATTTTACTTGACCGTGAAAGCGGTAGCTTTTGTTCGCACACTATTTTCAAAACGCCTACTGAGAAAGGTAAAGGTATATTAGTAACCCAAACGGTTGACGGCAATATCTTGCTTGGACCTACCGCTGAGGTCGTTGAAGACGGAGAGACCTATACTTCTCAAGACGGGCTTAATTTCGTTATCAAAACGGCTAACGAAATGTGCAAAAACGTTCCTCTATATAATACTATCACGTCGTTTGCAGGCGTTAGAGCGTTTAGCGATAGACACGATTTTATCATTGAAGAGAGCAGCGTCGCGAAAGGCTTTGTAAACGTTGCGGGTATCGAGTCCCCTGGTCTTACTTCCGCTCCAGCGATAGGAAAGTACGTAGTTGAAGAAATCGTTTCTAATATTTTACCGCTTGAGAAAAACGATAACTTTAACGGAACAAGAACTCCCGACTATTTCTTTAAGAACTTATCCGTTGAAGAAAAGAACGAATTGATTAAAAAGGACAAGCGCTACGGTAAAATCGTTTGCCGTTGCGAAGAGATAACCGAAGGTGAAATTGTTAGAGCAATTCACGAAAACCCAAAAGCGACTACCGTTGACGCGGTTAAGCGTAGAGTAAGGGCGGGCATGGGCAGATGTCAAGGTGGTTTCTGTCAACCCCACGTTGCTGAAATTATTGCAAGAGAACTAAATATTTCAATGGAAGAAGTTTTAAAATGTGAAGAAGATTCACAACTTTTAGTAGGTAAAACCAAATGAAAAGAAATTACGATATAATCATTATCGGCGGAGGCCCTGCAGGTCTTGCCGCCGCCATATCAGCATATGATAACGGTGTAAAGGATATTTTAATACTTGAAAGAGAAAGTTCTCTCGGTGGAATACTCAATCAATGTATTCACAACGGTTTTGGTCTTGCTCGTTTTAAAGAGAGTTTGACTGGCCCTGAGTACGCTGAAAGATTTATCGACGGCGTGGTTGAAAGAAATATTGAATATTTAACGGAAACCACCGTTTTATCCGTTTCTAAAGATAAACAAGTTACGGCAATAAACGTAAACGAAGGCGTGTTCACGGTAAGTGGCAAGGCAATCGTATTATCAATGGGTTGCCGTGAAAGAAGCCGTGGTGCGTTAAACATTGCAGGCACTCGCCCAGCAGGTGTTTATTCCGCTGGTACTGCTCAAAAATACGTTAATATATTAGGCTATATGCCGGGTAAAAGCGTTGTAATACTTGGTTCTGGCGATATCGGGCTTATCATGGCGCGCCGTATGACGCTTGAAGGCGCAAAGGTTCACGCCGTTTGTGAAATTATGCCACACTCGTCTGGTCTTAAAAGAAATATCGTTCAATGTCTTGACGATTTTGATATTCCGCTTTATCTTAATCACACTATTATAAATATTGAAGGTAAAAATAGAGTGTCGGGCGTAACCATTGCCGAAGTTGACGAAAATAAAAAGCCGATTAAAGGAACTGAAAAACACTTTGATTGCGACACGGTTTTATTCTCAGTTGGTTTAATTCCTGAAAACGAACTTTCTAAAACTGCAGGCGTTGAACTTTCGCCCAGAACTAAGGGTGCGGTGGTTGACCAAACTAGAGAAACTAGCGTTGACGGTATCTTTGCATGCGGTAACGTTTTACAAGTTCACGATTTAGTAGACTTCGTTTCAGAAGAAGCAGAAATTGCGGGAAAATACGCGTCCAGTTACGTTTTACACGGTAAAAAGGATAAAAAGACCGTTAATACCGAGTGCGGAGCAAACGTTTCTTACGTTTTACCGCAAAAGATTGACGTTACTAGTGAAGAAAACGTTAAACTATTCTTTAGGGTTAACAAGGTTATTAAAAACTGCACGGTAAAAGTTACTTGTAACGGTGAAATCGTTGCAACCAAGAAGAAAAAGATTTCCGTTCCCGGTGAAATGGAAACGGCGCTTTTACTCGGCGGTAAACTCAAAGATTTAAACGGCGATATAACCGTTTCGGTGGAGGGTGAAATATGATAACGGAACTCACTTGTGTAGAATGCCCGATGGGTTGCAAGATTACCGTTAGTGATAATAACGGAGTAAAAGAGTTTTCGGGGTATTCTTGCCCACGCGGTAAAATGTACGCTGAAAATGAAATAGTTGACCCTAAAAGAGTGGTAACTTCAACGGTAAAACTTTTAGGTGGCGGTGTTCTTCCAGTAAAGACGGACGCGCCAGTTAGCAAAAAAGATATGTTCAAGGTTATGGAAGTTATTAATTCTATAACCGTTTCTGCCCCAGTAAAGACGGGGGATATCGTAAAGGAGAACGTTTTTGGTGCAAATATAATTTCAGCAAAAACGGTAAAATAAAAAAATGTTTGATAAACTCTACGAAAGCCTCGGCAACAACGCCGTTGCAATAACGATAATATCAATATCGCTTATATTGTTCCTAGGTTTTTTAGCGACTAGAATTACTAAAAAACTAAGACTGCCAAACGTTACGGCATACGTTTTCGTTGGCGTTATAATGGGACCTTTTTGCCTTGATATTATTCCAAGTTCCGTGATAACGGGCTCGGCGTTTATATCGGATATTGCGCTCGCGTTTATATCGTTTGGGGTTGGTGAGTTTTTCAAACTTGGCGTCATCAAGAAAAACTTTAAAAGCATAACCGTTATAACGTTAATGGGAATAGCGGTTACGTCAGTTTTAATATTTATCTTAACCTACTTTATCTTCCGTTTGAGTTTAGCGGTGTCGATAGTACTAGCGTCTATTTCGTTCGTAGTGTCGCCGGTTTCTACGGCAATGACTATTCGCCAAAAGGACGGGAAGGGCGATTTCGTTGAAAACTTATTATCGGTTATCGCTTGTAAAGATATTTTAGGCTTGGTATTATTTTCGATAGCCATTTCCGTAGGTGCTGGGTTATCGCTAGGCTCGGTTAGTTTCGGTAGCGTCATAAAGCCCATTTTACTCAACTTATTTATGATGGGTTTCGGCTTTATTTCAGGCTTAGTCTTAAAGGTGCTTATGGCAAGGCGTTCCAACGATAACCGCCTTATAGTCTCGATTGCGCTATTATTTATGCTTTGTGCGGTGGGCTCAATGCTAGGCGTTTCACCGCTACTTGGCTGTATGATAATGGGTGCAGTTTACGTAAACATTTCGGGGGATGAAAAACTCTTTAAACAAATAAGGTATTTTAGCCCGCCGATACTTCTTATCTACTTCGTTCGCTCGGGGCTCAACTTTGATTTAAAGGCGCTAACAACTTCCGGCGTTACGCCGTTACCGCTTATCGTATTGTGCCTTATATACATAGTCGTTCAGTTCTTAGGTAAATATTTAGGCTCGTACGTTGGCGCAACGCTTATGAAAAAGCCAAAGGAATTCAAAAACTATTTCGGCTTTGCACTTTTACCGCAAGCAGGAATAGCGATAGGTTTATCGGAACTTGCGTCGAGATATTTAACGGGTACTGACGGAACGGTCGTTAAAACGATTATAATTTCAGTTGGCTTGATTTGTGAGATATTCGGCCCAGTGCTTGCCGACTTTGCGCTTAGAAAGTCTGGTTCTTACGGCGCGGAAGAAACGGTTATCGACGAGAATTTATCAAGGCAACTTCGCCACGATGAACTCGTTAAAAAACTCAACGAAATAAAGAGTGAAATTAGCGTTTCAGAGTACGCTAGAAGCGAATATGAAGAAGCGTTTATGGACCTTGGTGAAGAAGAGTATTATATTCCCAAAAACAATAAATTTAAAAATAGGAGATAGTTTATGGGTGAAGATTATATCGTTCAAATTTTAGGAGGTTGGTCTGACGGTTTAGGGGTTGGAGCAGTTGCGCTTAAACTCTCGCTTGCGTTCATCTTAGCGATGATAACTGGTATTGAAAGAGCAACCAAGCGCCACGCGGCAGGTCTTAGAACTTTTGTTCTAGTTGCACTCGTTTCGACGCTTGCTTCGATGTGTGACGAGTATATTATCGAGCGTTTCGGCGTTCAGTTTTCCTTCGTTACCGCTGCAACGGTTATAGGTATTGCAATACTTAGTTCCAACACTATTCTATATAGTTCTAAAAATCAACTTAAAGGCGTAACGACGTCCGTTGCGCTTTGGGGGATAAGCATAATCTCGATATTTATCGGTTTTGGTCACTATACCATAGCTCTGTTCAGTTTCTTCGTGTATTTCGTTTGCATTGCTGTGTTCCCAAGTTTAGAAACTTATTTTAAAATGCGTTCTAACCACTTTGAAATTCACCTTGAATTAAAAGGTAAAAATCACCTTACGGAATTTATTGAAACGATTAGAAGATTAGGGCTTAGAATTGACGATATTGAAATCAACCCCGCGTACGCAAACTCTGGCTTAGCGGTATATTCCGTTGCTCTCACTATCGTATCAAAAGAACTTAGAGAGTGCAAAACTCACGATGAAATCGTTAACGTTTTAAAAGAACTTGAATACGTTAACCACGTAGAAACCATTATTTAACGATAAAAAGGCGGTGCAAACCGCTTTTTTTATTGCCGTTTTTTGAAAATAAAATAAAAATAGTCGAATATGATAAAATAAAAACGAAAAAGGATTGAAAATTTAACGATTAGAGTGTATAATAATTAATGTTATAATTATTATTTTGTGTAAGGGAAATTATGGCCAGAAAGAGAAAAGGATTATTTACAAGAATTATCGAAGGCCCTGAAAGGTCTGAAGATTACGCAAGAAAGTCGCTACCGCATAGCAGATGGTCGCTCGGTTGGGATTTATTTAAAACCAACATGGGAAAACTCGTTAAGATCAACCTTTTAACGTTACTTTTCGTGTTTCCTATTTTCTTGCTTATCTATTTTAGAAACATACTTATGCAGTCGGAAGCGTATAAATCGCTTTTTTCAAGGAACTTAGGCATAGGTTATCCTGCAATTCCGTCGTCACAACTTCTCGGCGTTGCGGAAAGTATTATTTTTAGATCGGATATGACCTTTTTCGTTCTACTCCTAGCGTTATCTCCGTATATCGTGATAGGTTTAGCGGGCGGTTTCTACGTTATGAGAAATCTCGTTTGGACGGAAGGCGTATTCGTAGCGTCTGACTTTTGGCGAGGCGTTAAGAAAAATTACGGCGTTACTATAAAGAGTACTTTACTTTTCATTCTCGTATTTGCGATGACTATTTTAACGATAGACTTGGCAAATATTCAAATTGCCGTAAACTCTAACCTAAAATGGCTTTACATTATTATTAAAATAGTTGGAATTATCCTTGCGCTTACTCTAATTATTGTGTACTTGTTCAAGTTAACGCTCGGCGTAACTTACAAGTTAAAGTTCTTTGGACTTGTTAGAAACTCGGTTATTTTATCGGTTGGTCTTCTTCCGTTTAACCTTTTCTTCGGTGCGTTTGCGTGCGCGGTGTTTGCGTTACTACTTATCAAGCAAACGTCGATATTCTTTATGCTCGGCATAATTTTAATACTACTTATCGGCATTTCCGTGTTTATGCTTATTTGGACAAACTATTCTCAATGGGTGTTTGACGAAGTTATCAACGATAACGTAGCGGGTGCTAAAAAGTATAGGGGTATTCACAAGAAAGGAGAAGTTAAAGAAGTTGAAAATTTCGTTTATAAGAAGACTATTTTGACTGCTAAGCCAGTTAAACCTATAACCGATGAAGAAATTGAAATTCACGCGCTTCCCGAAAACTATTCAAGAGCCGATCTTATTCGTCTTCAAGAAAGTAAAGAATTGATGATTGAAGATAGCGAACGTTACGCTCAAGAAAAAATGAAGGAAATGGAAGACAAGGCGGCAGTTGAAAACTTTATGGAGAACACGCCGTCAAGTAAGCCTATTCAAACTAAACCCGCTGAAAAGAAATGGGAAAACCCCAAAAAGAAGGGTAAAAAATAATGGGAACGACTCCTTATGAAGTTCTTTCCAAGTACTATCAAAAGATAATTTTCGATAACGATTACGATAGGTGGACGGAGTATTTGTTAACGCTAGTTAAAGAATACGCCGTTTATCCTTCGGGCGTTGACGTTGGCTGTGGAACGGGTATCTTTACTAGAAAACTTAAAAAAGCAGGCTTTGACGTTAGTGGGGTAGATATATCCGAATCGATGCTTACCGTTGCCGAAACGATATCGAGAAAGGAAAGAATTAAAATAGATTACGTAAAGGGCGATATGCGTAGCATTGCCCTTTTTAATAAAGTTGGATTTTTAACCGCTGTTAACGACGGGATTAATTATATTGAACCAAAAGACCTTCAAAAGACGTTTAAGTCCTTTAACAAATGCCTTTTAAAAGGTGGGGTGCTCGTCTTTGACGTGTCTAGCGAATATAAACTTAAAAACGTTTTGGCAAACAATATGTTCGGTGACGACAGTGAAGAGTTGTCGTATATTTGGCTTAGTGAGTACGATGAAAATAGTAAAAAGGTAGACATTAGCATTTCCTTTTTTGAAAAGCAAGGCGAAGTTTACAAGCGTTATAACGAGTGCCAAACTCAGTTTGCGCATAGCGTAAAAGAAATAGAAGATGCTTTAAATCTTTGCGGATTTGAAGTTAAAATGGTTGCAAACGCCTTTGGCGAGCCGATAAAAAAAGAAGAAGAAAGAATTTTATTTGTTGCTATAAAGAAATAATATGGGTAAAATTTATAAGACTTTACTGTTTGACGGAATGATATCCTTAGCGATAATTGAAAGCACGGATATAGTCAATCAGGCAATTGAATATCACAAATTAACGCCGGTTACCGCCGCTGCGCTTGGCAGGACGATGACGGCGTCCATTTTTATGGCGTCCAACCTTAAAAACGCAGGCGATAAACTTTCAGTTTCCGTTTGCGGTGACGGAAAGGGCGGTCACATCATAGTTAGCGTTGATTCGAGTCTTAGGGTGCGCGGTTATATCGATAACCCCGAAGTTGACCTTCCGTTAAATGAGCGCGGCAAACTCGACGTTAAGTCGGTAGTTGGAAAGGGTAGAATAACGGTAGTTAGAAATATGGGGCTTAAAGAGCCGTACTCAGGCTCGTCCGAGATAGTTTCCGGCGAACTTGCGGAAGATTTTGCGTACTATTACACCGTGTCCGAGCAAGAGCCGACTGCAATGGCGCTCGGCGTATTGATGGGTGCGGACGGAAAGTGCGTTGGCGCTGGCGGTATGGTAATGCAAGCACTTCCTGGTTGCGACGATGAAACTGCGCTCAAAGCGCAAAAGATAATTATGCAGTACGGAGATATTAGCACGCATATTCGTAACCGTGGCGCAAAGGGGATAAAAGACGAAGACTTTAAGGGGTTTTACTTTTCCGAAAGCGAGCCAAGGTACGAGTGCATTTGTTCAAAAGACTATATCGACAGTATGATAGTTTCGCTTGGAAAAGCGGAGGCGGACGATATTTTAAACGAGCAAGGCGAGATACTCGTCGAGTGCCAGTACTGCGATAAAAAGTATAGATATTTAAAAGAAGACGTGGAAAAATTATTTGGCGGTGAACTCAATGGCTAAGGTCTATAACGAGTATGACCGCCTTCAAATGCTTAATGATTTATTCGATGAGAAGTTTGAGCAAAAAGACTATTTAAACGCCTTATTGACTGTTAATTCTATTGAGAAAAGCGGTGCAACTGACGTCGAAGTTTGCTTAAAACGAGCAAGAGTTTTCTTTGCGATGGAAAGGTATTCTCAGTCGGCAGACGAGTGGTTTAAATATTTAACGCTCGTTAAAAACGAAAAGAGTTACGCAAAAGCTTATAACGGACTAGGCGCGTGTTTTTATAAGATGGGCGACGAAAAGGTTGCCGGCTACTACTTTAACCGCCAAATTATGAGCAACAAAAAAGGCGTTTACGATTATTCCTACGTAACCGCCGAATTTTTTGAAGAGATGCTTTCCGCCGATAAAAACTACTATCTTGCGTACCCTTACGACAAGGCGGACTTTACTAAAACTTTAGAGCGCGCAGAAGACCACCTAAAAGGTGGCGATTATCAAGGTGCAATTAAACTTTTAGAAGAAATTCCTAAAACGTCAAAATACTACGCAACTTCGCTCGTTACTAGTTCTATCGGCAAATATTTTCAAGGCGACGTGAAAGGTGCGTTTAGTGACATTGAAGAGTCGCTTAGAATCGAAAAGTCGGTAATTGCCGTTTGTAACGCTATATCAATGTACACCGCCGAAGGAAATACTCAAAAGGCGGACGAATACTTAAAAGTTTTGCAAACGCAAAAAATCGAAGACGCGGAAGACGTTTATAAAGTTTCAATGATATACTGCGAGCGTGGCGACGATAAAACCGCTAAAAGTTTTGCTCAAAAGTACTTAAAACAAAACCCTTACGATGCGTCTATGTTACTTCTTTACGGCATGATGAATTATAATTTAAAAGATTATAACATTGCCGAAAATAGTTTTAAAAAGGCCTATCAAATAACGGGTGGATATATTGCAAAATACTACTTAAAGTTGGCTGAAAAAAGAGAACTTACTCGCTTTGAGTACACTTACGACTTGCAGACAAGCGATAAACTTAAAGTTATAAAGAAGTTAACTTCTATTATGAAGGCAAGCCCCGATGATAGAGTTAATATGCAAAGCGAAATTTACGAACTTACAAGTTACGCATTTTCATCAACTTCCTATCAACTTCAATCAACGATTATAACTTTGCTTGGCGAACTTGCAACGGAAATTTCGATTTCACTTATGAAAAAAGCGCTTATATCTATAAACGTTTACGATAGGATAAAAGCAGGCATTTTAGGCTTTCTAACAGCCGACGGTTTCGACGGTGAACTAGGCGCAGTTTTTGGCAACGTTTATAGGAAAATAAGGTTCTATAAGGCGGTTTTTGATAGTGAAGACACCGTGTTTACCGAAGCGTACGCCTTTGTGTTTGCCAAACTTGCGCCTATGGAAACGGAGATGGAAGCGATTAAGATTTCCGCGGAAAATATTTACAACAAACTAAAAGAAAAAGGGCTTTTAAAAGAAGTTTTGGACGTTAAGTCGCTATCCGCCGTTATCTACGAATTATCCGCTATTTCCAAGATTAAATCAAGGCGAGAGTTCGCCGAGTTTTTTGAAGGTAATTTAAGAGAAATTAAAAGGATAAAATCGTTATTAGAATAAAATCTCACGGAAAAATCCGTGAGATTTTTTATTTTTTAACGAGTAGTTTTTCTAAGATTGAGACGCCTAAATACATAAGCCCTGCTAAAATGCAAAGTATGACCGTTGACGCCATAACTAGATCTAGCCTAAACACTTGACCGCCGTAAACTATAAGATATCCTATTCCTTGTTTAGAAACTAGGTATTCGCCCATAATCGAGCCTATCCACGCCATGCCGACGTTGATTTTCAAGCAAGATATAAACGTGGGAATTGACGACGGTATTACGAGTTTACTAAGTATTTGCAGTTTGTTTGCACCTAGCGAGCGCATAAGTAAAAGTTTTCCTTGTTCAACCGCCATAAAACCGTTAAGCATAGTAATGATTGTAACTATCACGGTTATTAAGACTGCCATAAATACGATAGACTTCGTGCCAGCGCCAAACCACACGATAATGATAGGACCGAGCGCGATTTTAGGTAAACTATTTAGAACTACTATATACGGCTCTAAAACTTTTCTTAAAAATTCACTCCACCAAAGTAGTAGCGCGGTAACCGTTCCAACGGCGGTTGCAATTAAAAAGCCGAGCATAGTTTCGTAAAGGGTAGTTAGAACGTGAACGGAAAGTTCGCCGCTGTTAAATAGCGTAACTATGGTTTTTACTATTTGCGAGGGTCTACTCATTAAAAAACTATCGATGATTTTTAGGTGTGCAAATAATTCCCAAAGTCCAAGTAGTATAACTAAAATAAGTACTTGAGAAACGATAGTGAATATTTTAACGTTACGCCTTTTTTTAAGGTAGCGTTTTCTATCTAGGGTAAGATTAAGTTTAGTCATTAGTAAGTTCCCTCCAAAGAGTGTCAAAAAGTACGGAAAACTCTTTACGTTCACGGCGTTTGAGTGGTGAAAGCGTTTTGTCAAATTCTAAGACGTGTTCTTTGTAAACGCAAGCGGGGCGCTTTGACAAAACTATAATTCTATCCGACATTGAAATTGCTTCCGCTATATCGTGAGTAACGAGAATTGCCGTTTTACCTTCGGAACGAATTATCTTTGCAACGTCACCGCTAACTTTAAGCCGAGTTTGAGAATCGAGCGCGGAGAACGGCTCGTCGAGAAGTAGTAGGTCTGGGTTTGACGCAAGCGTTCTAATGAGCGCAACCCTTTGTCTCATACCGCCCGAAAGTGAAGACGGATACGCCTTAGAAAATTCACTAAGCCCGTATTTTTCAATGAGAGAAAGAGCGCGCCGTTTAGTTTTTACGTCTTTGAGTTTTTTAACTTCTAGCGGTAATAAAACGTTTCGTTCGATGTTCCGCCACGGAAAGAGTTCGTCGCGCTGGAGCATATATCCGATATTTTTATCAGTTTCAGTTAGGGGTTTTCCCTTGTATAAAATCTCACCGCTAGATTGTTTAAGTAAGCCTGCAATGAGTGAAAGAACGGTCGTTTTGCCACAACCAGACGGACCGATAATGGACACGAACTCGGTGCTTTTCACCGAAAAAGTAAGGTCTTTTAAAGCCGTCGTTTCAAAAAGTTCACTTTGGTATTTTAGTGAAACGTTTTTAAAATTTAGTATATCATCCATATTTTCTCCTTTGCGCTTTAATATACGTTTAGTTTAGTTGGTTATAGATTTTAGTAGCAAAAGTATTGTCTACCACCTTTTCGTAGGTAACGCCGTTCGCGCTTTCGCCAGCGCTGGTGATAACGTCGATTAAAGTGTTAAACATACTTTCGGGAAGAGCCATATTACTCATCCAAGTATCAACCGATTTATAGTTTTTAAGCGAGTTTGCAGTAGGCGTAACTTCCGCACCTTTAAAGTGCTTGCATAGGTATATTGCAACTTCTTCTTCGGGTGCAGTTTCAACGTATTTAATCGCCTTATACATCGCTTTTACGAATTTTTCAACCTTTTCAGGCTGGTCATTTAAGAAACTTTCAAGTGCGATAAAAGAAGTGTAGGGTATCTCACCGCTATACTCGCCGACGCTTGCTACGATATGTCCTTTTCCGCTCGAAACGAACTCAGTTGCAACGGGCTCGAATAGCGTTACGTAATCGGCGGAAGAACTTTCAAAAGTGGGTGCCATAAGGTTGAACTGGATATCAGTTCTTAAAGTAACGTCAACGCCGTCAACTAGCCCTAAGTTTTTAACTACGTACTGGAAAGTCATTGCGGGAAGTCCGCCTTTTCTACCGATTATGATTTCTTTTCCGCGGATATCGTTCCAAGTAAAGTTAGGTTCTGGCTTTTTAGAAATTAAGAAACATCCGTCGCGCTTAGTAAGTTGAGCAAACACCTTTGGCGCGTCGTCACGGTTTTGTCGGTTTACGTAAACTGCGGTTTCGGGGCCTGCTAAAATGATATCGGCGTTTTTAGATAGAAGTGCAGTCATCGAAACGTCCGAGCCACCGCCGTTAGTAAGTTCTATTTCTAAGCCTTCTTCTGCAAAAAAGCCCTTTTCAATAGCAACGTAGAAGGGCGCGTAGAAAAATGAGTCGGTTACTTCGTTAACTCTAATAACGTTGTCGTCGCTATTTCCCTTGCAACCAACGAGTGAAAACAAGGGTAGTAGTGACGCTATAAAAAATGCAATAATTTTTTTCATTTTGAAATCTCCATTTTTTTTAATTAATAATACATTGTATGAAAGCAAAGTTTTGTTTGACAATAGTTTAAAAATTTTATATACTATAAAATGCAACAAAATGGTAAATTACTCTGTAGGAGAAAACATATGGAAATTTCAACGACTTATAATCCAAAGTCTTTTGAAGACAGAATTTATAAGGAATGGGAAGAAAAAGGCTATTTCAAAGCAAAGCCTAATCCCGATAAAGTGCCGTTCACGGTGGTTATTCCCCCGCCGAACATCACCGGTCAACTTCACATGGGCCACGCCCTTAACGATTCTATTCAAGATAGCATCGTAAGGTTTAAGCGCATGCAAGGTTACGAAACGCTTTGGCTTCCGGGAACGGACCACGCGTCTATCGCAACCGAAGTTAAAATCGTTGACGCTATGCGAGAAGAAGGTTTAACCAAAGAAGACGTTGGCCGTGAAGAATTTCTCGTTCGCGCTTGGGCGTGGAAGGAAAAGTACGGCGGTAGAATTGTTGAACAACTTAAAAAACTCGGCTCGTCTTGCGACTGGTCGCGTTTGGCGTTCACGATGGACGAAAATCTCAACAAAGCCGTAAAAGAAGTTTTCGTTAACCTTTATAACAAAGGTTTAATCTATCAAGGCAAGAGAATTATCAACTGGTGTCCCGTTTGTAAAACGGCTCTTTCTGACGCGGAAGTTGACTATACCGAAGAACAATCTGGTTTATGGCACATCAAGTACCAAGTTAAAGGCGAAGATAGATACGTTATTGTTGCTACCACTCGTCCTGAAACTATGCTTGGTGACGTTGCCGTTGCAGTTAACCCCAAAGACGAAAGATATAAAGACATTTTAGGCAAAACCTTAATTTTACCCCTTGCTAATCGTGAAATTCCCTTGGTTGAAGACGATTACGTTGAACTCGACTTTGGTACTGGCGCGGTTAAGATTACCCCCGCACACGATCCTAACGACTTTGAAGTTGGTCTTCGCCACAACCTTCCCGTTATCAAGACTATGAATGACGACGGTACTATGAACGAAGAGGCAGGAAAGTACGCTGGTCTTGATAGGTTTGAATGCAGAAAACAAATTATCAAAGACCTTGAAGAATTAGGTTTACTTGAAAAGACTGAAGCGTACGCTCACAACGTTGGTCATTGCTATCGTTGTTCAACTATCGTTGAGCCTATCATTTCTAAGCAATGGTTCGTTAAAATGCAACCTCTTGCAAAACCCGCGATTGACGTAGTTAAGAAAAAGAGCATTAAGTTCACTCCCGATAGATTTACCAAGATTTACTATAACTGGATGGAAAATATTAGGGACTGGTGTATTTCCCGTCAACTTTGGTGGGGACACAGAATTCCCGCGTACTATTGTGACGAATGCGGTGAAACTATGGTTTCCAAGACGGACGTTACAGTATGCACCAAGTGTGGTAGCAAGAAAATTCGCCAAGATGAAGACGTTTTAGATACGTGGTTCTCTTCGGCGTTATGGCCCTTCTCAACGCTTGGATATCCCGATAACACGGAAGACCTTAAATACTTCTATCCCACCGATTTATTAGTTACTGCTTACGATATTATCTTCTTCTGGGTAGCGAGAATGATATTCTCGGGCTTAGAGCACACCGGTCACATTCCTTTTAGAGACGTGTTAATTCACGGCTTAGTTCGTGACGCGCAGGGTAGAAAGATGAGTAAGAGTTTAGGTAACGGTATTGATCCTCTCGAAATTATCGACGAGTACGGTGCAGATACCCTTCGTTACGCACTCTTAAACGGCATTGCCCCCGGTAGCGATACTAGATTTAGTAAGGATAAAATCGAAGGTTGCAGAAATTATATCAACAAGATTTGGAACGCATCTCGTTTCGTATTATTAAACTGCGAAGGCAAGAAGATTAAAGATATTAAAGAAGTTAAACTTTCGCTTGCTGACAAGTGGATAATTTCAAGGCTTAACACCACCGTTAGAAAGGTAACTGTTAATATGAACAAGTACGAAATCGGGCTTGCTTGCGGTGAACTTCAAGAGTTTTTCTGGAACGATTTCTGCGACTGGTATATCGAACTTAGTAAGCCTTATTTATACGGTACTGACGAAGATAAGAAGACGGGAGTACTCAGCGTTTTAATCTACGTGTTAAAGAACACTTTAAAACTTCTTCATCCTTATATTCCGTTTATTACCGAAGAGATTTATCAACATATCCCTGGCGTAAACGAAAGCATAATGATATCCGAGTATCCAAGATACAATTCTAAACTTGCATACCGTAAAGACGCGGAAGATTGTAATTACGTTATGAGCATAATTACCGCCATCCGTCAAATTAGAGCGGACAGCGGATGCGCTCCGTCAAAGAAGGTTGATTTATTCATCGTTTCCGAGAAAAATCGCCTTATAGATAAGGCTTTGGTGTATATTGAGAAACTTGCAAACGTTAACGAGATTAAGTTTATCGCATCAAAAGACGAACTTTCGGTTAAGACCGTATCGGTAGTTTTAGACAAGACTGAACTTTATATCCCCCTTGGCGAACTCGTTGATTTCGATAAGGAAATCGAGCGTTTAAACGGCGAACTTAAAAAGGTTGAGAGTGAAATTGCAAGGGCAAACGGAAAACTTTCCAACAACGGTTTCTTAGCGAAAGCGCCCAAGAACTTAGTTGACCAAGAAAGAGACAAACTCAATATGTATATCGACATGAGAAAGAAAATTCTTTTAAACATTAAAGAATTATCTCAAGACTAAAATAAAAGCACGGTTTAAGCCGTGCTTTTTTCGTAAGATTTTGTCGAATATAAAGTAGGTTTTAGTTTTGTGTTTACAAAATATATAAAATGTGTTAAAATACTTTTATAGTATTTTATTAAAGGGCTAGATTTATGAAAAACAAAAACAGTTTAAAAGTGAGATTTTTGGGCGGTGTTTCGGAAATCGGCAAAAATATGACCGCTCTCGAATTTCAAAAAGATATAATTATTATCGACGCGGGGCTTACTTTTCCAAGCCAAGATATGCCTGGAATTGATTTAGTTATCCCTGACGTTACTTATCTTTTGCAAAATAAAGAAAAAATTAAAGGCTTATTTTTAACCCACGGGCACGAAGACCACATAGGTGGCGTTCCATACTTACTAAAAGAACTCGATATCCCAGTTTACGGAACGAAACTCACACTCACACTTCTTGAAAACAAGTTGAAAGAACAAGGTATCCACAACGCAAAACTCTTTGCGGTTGAGCCTAAAACGATAGTTAAAGCGGGGTGTTTTTCAGTTGAGTTTATCGGCGTTAACCACTCTATTGCAGGCGCGGTTGCGCTCGCTATCAACACGCCGGTTGGCTTAGTTTTCCACTCGGGCGATTTTAAAGTTGACTTAACCCCGATAGGCGACGATATTATCGACCTTGCAAGGCTTACTGAAATCGGCAAGCGAAAAGTTCTACTTATGATGTGCGAGTCAACCAACGTTGAACGCTCGGGATACTCTATGAGCGAAAGCGTAGTTTACGAGAACTTGGATAGGTTATTTGCTCAAAATAAGCACCGCCGTTTAATCGTTGCGACGTTTGCATCAAACGTTTATAGAATTCAACAAATTTTAAACCTTGCCGAGAAGAACAAGCGCAGAGTTGCACTCTCTGGCAGAAGTATGCTAAACGTTATAGAGTCCGCAAGATCTATCGGCGAACTTTACGTTCCAAAGGATATTTTAGTAGATATAGACAAAATTAAAAATATTCCCGACAAAGAGTTAGTCGTTATTTCAACTGGTTCTCAAGGCGAGCCGATGAGCGCACTCACGCGCATGGCGTCAGGCGAATCTCGTGACGTTACGATAGGTAAAAACGATACGATAATTATTTCCGCATCGCCTATTCCTGGCAACGAAAAAAACATCTATCAAGTTATAAATAACTTGTATAGAAAAGGTGCGGAAGTAATATATGAGAGTTTAGAAAAAATTCACGCGTCGGGGCATGCTTGCCAAGAAGAACTCAAAATTATGCACTCGCTAATTCGCCCTAAATTCTTTATCCCAGTTCACGGCGAGTACCGTCATCTTAAAAAGCACGTTGAACTTGCAAAGGAAATGGGGCTTAAAGATAGCCAAACTCTAATATGTGACATCGGTGATACCGTTGAACTCACACCTAAAACTATGCGCCGTGGAGAGAAGTTTCCGTCGGGTAGTCGCTTAGTTGACGGGCTTTCGGTTGGCGAAGCGCCGAGCGTCGTTAGAGATAGGCGTTATATATCCGCGGAAGGTATCGTAGTTGCGGTGGTGTGCATTTCCGCTGAAAGCGGGCTTATTCTTCAAGAGCCGGACGTTATAGGAAAGGGCGCTGGGCTAACTGATGAGTATATTGCGGAAATGAAGAGTATAATACTCAAAGTGTTTAACGGTTACGACGTTAAGTCCGCTGGTAGCAAAACTGAAATCACGAACAGTTTAAGAAGAAAACTTCGCGACTACGTGTTTAAAAAGATTAAGAAAAATCCTATGATTTTACCTATTATTACTGAAGTATGATAAACGAATACACTAAAAAACTAACTGAAAAAAGCGCTGAGTTTTCACTTCCTGAAGAACTCAGCGCACTTAGAAAATTTTATAAGGAAAGTGGAATTCCAACCATTTTAGACGAGAGTTTGAGTGAACTCTTGCTTGCCGTTTCCATTAAAAGCCCCGAAAACATTTTAGAACTTGGCACAGCGACTGGCTGTTCGGGAACTGCTATGCTTTTAACACAAAAGTCGGCAAAACTCGTAACCATTGAAAAAAATCAGCCGTCTCAAGAAGAAGCGATTAAAAACTTTAAAAAGTTTGGCGTTTACGATAGGGTTACTTGTATTCTTGGTGATAGTTACGAGTCGGCTATAAAAATTCAAGGCGAGTTTGACTTTATCTTTCTTGACTGCAACAAGGCAAGTTATTCACGCCTTTTGCCTGTACTTAAAAACCTTCTTAAAAAGGGTGGTGTGTTATTTACCGATAACGTTTTGTTTAGAGGCTACGTTTCTGGCGAGAAAGAACCGCCCAAGGAATACCGCTCGCTTGCGAGAAAGATAGGCGAGTTTAACGAACTTTTAGCGTCCGATAAAGATTTGATTACGTGCTTTTTTGACGTTGGCGACGGAATAAGCATAAGTTACAAAAAGTAATTTCAATTTAATTTAACGTTTAGGATACTTATGAAAAAGATAGAACTTTTAGCCCCTGCGGGCAACTTTTCAAAACTTAAAACTGCGCTTAACTTTGGCGCGGACGCCGTTTACGTTGGCGGTAAGACCTTTTCTCTCCGCGCTTTTTCCGATAATTTTAGCGAAGAAGAGTTAATCGAAGCGGTAAAATATACTCACGGTTTAGGTAAGAAAATTTACGTTACCGTAAACGCGTTTATGAAGAACGCCGATTTTGAAAAACTTGGCGATTATTTTAAGTTTTTATACGGCGCAGGAGTTGACGCGGTTATCGTTACCGACCCCGGCGCAATATATCTTGCAAAATCGGTTGCACCAAATCTAGAACTTCACTTATCAACCCAAGCAAACACGTTAAACAAACTTTCTTGCAAGTTCTGGGCTCAGCAAGGGGTTAAGAGAATAGTTCTAGCAAGGGAATTATCTCTTCGTGAAATTAAGGAGATCAAGGATTTTAACGACGGGCTTGAACTCGAAGCCTTTATTCACGGCGCAATGTGTATAAGTTATAGCGGAAGATGTTTGCTTTCAAACTACCTAACGGGGCGTGACAGTAACCGTGGCGAGTGCGTTCAAGCGTGCCGTTGGAACTACGGAATTAAAGACCTTTCTAAAGAAGGCGACTATTTCCCAATTGAAGAAGACGAGCGTGGAACTTACATACTTAACAGCAAGGACTTAAACTTAATAAATTATATCGGCGATATGATTAAAGCGGGGGTATGCTCGTTTAAAATCGAAGGCCGTATGAAAGGGGAATACTATTTAGCAACGGTTATAAACGCTTACCGTAGAGCGATTGACGAGTTTTATGAAAAGGGCGAAGAATATAAGCAAAACCCACTTTATTTAAGAGAACTTAAAAAGACTTTTCATAGAGCGTTTACCACCGCTTACGCGTTTGGCGACAATTGCGAAACTGTAAATTACGAAAACAGTCAGTCAACTGGCGATAGTTTATTTATCGCAAGCGTTTTAGATTACTCAAACGGCGTTGCTACCGTGGAGATGAGAAACCGCTTTAAAGTTGGCGACGTTTTAGAAGTTTTATCCCCAACCGACACCTTTAATAAAACTTTCGTTGTTACTGAAATTAAAAACGAAAAGGGCGAAGTTATAGACGACGCTAAGCGCGTTCAAGAAATTTTAAAAATTAAATGTGATATACCTTTAAAAGCAGGGGATATGTTAAGGCGTAGCATAATTTAACAAAATTCGACATATTTTTCTCTTATGGGGAAAATATATGTTTTTAGAATTTTTAAATTTTTTAGTAGGCAAAATACTCTTTCTTTGCGGAAGTATCGCGGGCGATTGTTTTCCAAAACCGCTCACGCCCGAAGAAGAGGCAAAGGCGTTAAAACTTTACCGTGAGTTTGGCGATAAAGACGCTAAAGACCGCCTTATACGTCACAATTTGCGCTTAGTTGCGCACGTTGTAAAGAAGTATCAAGGCGCGGATACTAACGACGATTTGATATCGACTGGAACTATAGGGCTTATAAAGGCGATAAACACGTATGACGCGTCCAAAGGAGTTCAACTTGCAACTTATACCGCTAGGTGTATTGAAAACGAGATACTAATGCTTATTCGCCAAAACAAGAAAAACTCTAAGGTTTTATCGCTATCTGGGGTAGTGGGTGCGGATAAGGACGGCAACGAACTAACGCTGCTTGACGTTTTGCCCGACGATAGCGAACCGCTAGTTTCTCAAGTCGAAAGAAAAACTGAAAACAAAATTTTGATTGAAATAGTTAAAAACTGTCTAAACCCTAGGGAGTTTACGGTTATAAAACTTAGGTTTGGGCTTGGTGGGAACGCTCCGCTCGCTCAAAGGGAAGTTGCAAAACTTCTAAAAATTTCACGTTCGTACATCTCGCGCATTGAAAAGCGCGCTGTGGAAAAAATTAGAGAAGAAATGCTTAAAAGGGGAACGTATTTCGATTGATTGATTATTCGCTCGTAACAGGTGCGTGCGGTGGTATAGGCAAAGCTTTTTGCCACCAACTTGCCAAAGATAATGAAAACTTAATACTTCTCGGCCGAAGTGAAGATAAACTTGAAAAGTTAAAGGGTGAAATTCTAGCGATTAATCCGTCAATTTTTATTGAATACTTGGCGGTTGATTTATCTAGCGATAGTTCTTTAAGCCAAGCGATATCACTTTTACGAGAGAAAAAGATAATATTTTCTGGGTTTTACTTTGTTGCGGGTATCGACACTAGAAAGCCGTTTGAAGAGTATTCTTACGATAAAATTTCGATGCAGGCGCGAGTTAACTTTGAAAGTGCGGTAAAACTAAGTAAATTTTGTTTAGAAAACCGCGCGGAAAATATAAAAATGCTCATCGTTTCTTCGGCGTGCGGTTTAACGCCTATGCCGTATTTTTCGCTTTATTCGGCAACCAAGTCCGCACTCGTTTATTTCTTCAAAGGCTTAAAGGCGGAACAGCGCGGTAAAAACGTTAAAATAACGGTGGTTTGCCCTGGTAGTGTTCCCACGCGTGACGATATAAAGGAAGATATAAAAGCACAAGGTTTGCAAGGAAAACTTTCAAAGTTAGAGCCCGAAAAGGTGGTTAAAAAGAGTTTAAAAGCGTTAAAGAGAAACAAGACGGTGTTTATTCCCGGCTTTTATAATAAGTTAGTTGCGTTCGTTTCAAAACTTACGCCTTATTCAATAAAATCAAGGGTAATAGCGAAAAAGTTCAAAAATAAAGTAAAAGACGCATTCTCTTAATAGATAGCCTTTACTTTTAGTAAATAGTGTGTTAAAATGTAAAAAAGGAAAAAGTTATGAGTTACGCAGATAAAGTTTTTATTGAAAATTGCAAAGATATAATAAACAACGGTTACTGGGATACCGATCAAAACGTTCGTCCTCGCTGGGCGGACGGAACTCCCGCTCACACCGTTAAAAAATTTGGTATCGTTAACCGCTACGATTTACAAAAAGAATTCCCTATTTTAACGATTAGAAAAACGTTTTTCAAGTCTTCCATTGACGAACTTTTATGGATATGGCAAAAAAAGAGCAATAACATAAACGACTTAAATTCTAAAATTTGGGATCAATGGGCGGACGAATCGGGTTCTATCGGTAAAGCGTACGGTTATCAACTCGGCGTTAAGCATAAGTACAAGGAAGGGGAAATGGACCAAGTTGATAGGGTGCTTTTCGACCTTAAAAACAATCCTTATTCAAGAAGAATAATGACTAACATTTACACCTTCCAAGACCTTCACGAAATGAACCTTTATCCCTGTGCGTATTCTATGACCTTTAACGTTTCGGACGGTAAACTTAACGGAATACTCAATCAGCGTTCAAACGATATGGTGGTTGCTAACAACTGGAACGTAGTTCAGTATTCGATACTTCTTATAATGCTTGCACAAGTTTCAAATCTTCAAGTTGGCGAACTCGTTCACGTTATATCCGACGCGCACATTTACGACCGTCATATTCCAGCGCTTGAAAAGATGTTTGAAAACGAGCAGTTTGAAGCGCCTAAACTCATAGTTAATCCTGACGTTAAGAATTTTTACGATTTTACGGTTGACGATTTTAAACTCGTTGATTATAAGTCCACACCGCTTGATACTAAGTTGGAGGTAGCAATCTAATGAAATCAATAGTTGCAGTAGATAAAAAATGGGGTATCGGTAGAAACAACGACCTTTTGTTCTCTCTCAAAGAAGATATGAAGTTTTTTAGGGAACAAACTAGCGGAAAAGTTTGCTGTATGGGTTACAACACCTTGCTTTCTTTCCCGGGTTCTAAGCCGTTAAAAAACAGAGTTAACATCGTGCTTGCGCCCCAAGGCGTAACGCGTGACGATTGCACTATCGTTTACACCTTAGAAGAACTTTCTAAAGAACTTTCTAAGTATAACACCGACGATATTTTCGTTATAGGCGGAGCGATGTTCTATAAAACTATGGTTGACTACTGTTCGGAAATTTTAGTCACCAAAGTTGACGCGGACGGCGAGGCGACGGTGTTCTATCCAAACCTTGACGAAAAGGATAATTTTGAACTCGTTTATTCGTCAGATGAAATAGTTGACGGCGATTACAAGATAAGGTTCACAACCTATCGAAATAACGATATAAAGAAATTTTAAGAAAAGACCTTTTAAGGTCTTTTTTCTTTTTCAGTATTTACAAAAGTTAAAGTTTTGGATATACTAAAACTATAAGGAGAAAGATTATGACACCACACAATAGTGCAAACTTCGGCGATTTTGCTAAAACCGTTTTAATGCCGGGTGATCCCAAGCGTTCAAGATTTATAGTGGAAACGTTTTTAGAAAATGTTAAACTCGTAAACGACGTTAGAGGGGTTCAGGGTTACACCGGAACGTATAAAGGCGTTCAAGTTTCCGTAATGGCGTCGGGCATGGGTATGCCGTCAATGGCGATATATTCTTACGAACTTTTTAAGTTTTACGGCGTTGAAAACATTATAAGAGTAGGCTCTTGTGGTGCGCTCGTTAAGGAACTTAATTTATACGATATAGTTATCGCGGATACCGCTTGCACGGATAGTAATATGCTATCTTCTTTCAACGTTGAAAAGGGTTTCGTACCGACGGCTGATAAAACTCTTCTCGACTTAGCAGTTTTAGAGTGTGAAAGGCAAAAACACGCCTATAAGGTGGGTAAAGTCTTTTCAAGCGACTGTTTTTACAGCGATAAAAGTTCGCTAGAACGTGCGGAAGAAGGCGCGCTTGCAGTTGAGATGGAAACGACCGCGCTTTACTTAAACGCCAAACTTTTCTCTAAGCGTGCACTCACTATTTTAACCGTTTCCGACAGTTTAGTAACGGGTAAGGAAACGACTAGTGAAGAGCGCCAAACGGCGTTTACCGATATGATGAAAGTTGCGCTTGAAGTTGCGGTTAAAATGGATAGTAAAAATGGTAAATAGAATTTATTTAATGGTTATAGATAGCCTTGGAATAGGTGGGGCGGACGATGCTGAAAAGTTTGGAGATTTCGGCTCGAACACCTTAGGCGCGATAAGAAAATGCGAAAACTTTAACGTTTCAACACTTGAAAAACTTGGGCTTTTTAATATTGACGGCGTAGGCGGTGGAGTTGATAATCCCATCGCTAGTTTTGCTCGCCTTAAAGAAAAGAGTAACGGCAAAGATACTACTCTTGGACACTGGGAAATAGCGGGTATCGTTTCAAGCGACCCTCTTCCAACTTATCCTAACGGTTTTCCTAGTGAAATAATAAATGAATTTGAAAAACTCATAGGTACTAAAACTCTTTGCAACAAGCCTTATTCTGGAACTGAAGTTATAAAAGATTACGGAAAAGAACATATAAAAACTGGTTATCCTATCGTTTACACTTCGCAAGATAGCGTTTTTCAAATCGCTTGCCACGATAGTGTTGTTTCAACTGAAAAACTTTATACTTATTCGGAAATTGCGAGAAAACTATTAACTGGGAAACACGCGGTAGGTAGAGTAATTGCAAGGCCGTTTACTGGGGAATATCCGTATATTAGAACTGGGTATAGAAAAGACTATTCTTTACTTCCTCCGTCAAAAACTATGCTAGACAAGTTAAAGGATAATGGTTTAGCCGTTTTATCGGTTGGCAAAATTTACGATATTTTTGCTGGGCGTGGCATAACTAAGAGTTACAAAACGAAATCTAACCAAGAAGGTTATAGAAAAAGTTTGCAATTATTAGACGAAGATTTTAAAGGGCTTTGTTTTATTAATTACGTTGATTTTGATAGCGTTTTCGGGCATCGAAACGACGCTTTCGGTTACGCAAACGAACTTATGAATTTCGATAAGTTTTTATCGCGGTTTATATCGGGGCTAAACGATAGCGATTTACTAATTATTACTGCCGATCACGGTTGCGATCCGTCAACGCCGTCAACCGATCACTCGCGTGAAGACGTTCCGCTTTTGATTTATCAAAAGGGTAAGGCTAGCGAAAATTTAGGAACGATAAAAGGTTTTGACTATATTTCTAAAAGGGTACTTTCAGAGTTTAATTTATGAGAGCGTACGATTTAATCAAGAAAAAGCGTGACGGAGAAGAACTCACGCAAGAAGAAATCAATTTTTTCGTTAGCGGTGCGGTTAACGGCGAGATAAGAGATTATCAAGTATCGGCGTTTTTAATGGCGGTTTATTTTAAGGGTATGACAGAGCGCGAGACTTTGTGGTTTACCTTAGCGATAGCAAACTCGGGTGAAAAGGTAAAACTTTTAGATATCAAAGGCGTTAAAGCGGATAAACACTCAACGGGTGGCGTTGGCGATAAAACGAGTTTAATAATTTCACCAGTTATTGCAAGCCTTGGCATAAACGTCGTAAAAATGAGCGGTAGAGGGCTTGGCCACACCGGTGGAACGGTTGACAAACTTGAATCGATTAAAGGTTTTAAAGTTGACTTACCTTATGACGAGTTTGTGTCCGTCGCTAAAAAGACGGGGCTATCCATCATCGGTCAAACTGGAACTTTTGCTCCCGCCGATAAGGTTTTCTACGCCCTTCGTGACGTTACTGCAACGGTTGACAGCATTCCCCTTATCGCGTCTAGTATAATGGGTAAAAAACTAACCGCTGACGACGACGTTATAGTTCTAGACGTAAAAGTAGGCAAGGGCGCGTTTATGAAAACGCTAGAAAAGGCGGAAGAACTTGCAAAAGTTATGGTTTCGATAGGCAAGGGTGCTGGCAAGAAGATTTCCGCAGTTATCACCGATATGAACGAACCGCTTGGCACTCACGTTGGAAACGCTTTGGAAGTTAAAGAAGCAATTTCCGTTTTAAAGGGCGAAGTTAAAAACGACTTGTACGAAATATCTAAGAGTTTAACCGCCGAGATTTTAGTGTTGTCGGGATACGGCGATGAAGAAACTTCAAAACAAGCGTTTGACAGCGCGATAGAAAGCGGAAAAGCGTTTGATAAATTTTTAGAGTTTGTAAAGGCGCAAGGCGGGGACTTAACCGATATTTTAAACGGCAATTACCACTCCAAGTATAGTTGCTTAGTTAAGGCAAATTCTAGCGGTTATATAACTTCACTAAACGCTGAAAGCGTTGGGCTCGCAAGTTTAACGCTCGGCGCTGGAAGAACTAAAAAAGAAGACGTTTTAGATTACGGCGCAGGTATAGTTTTAAATAAAAAAGTGGGCGATAGGGTGGAAAAAGGCGAAGTAATTGCAATCTTATACTCGTCGAACGAGAACTTATTCAACTTATCTAAGCACACTTTTTTATCGGGCGTTACGATAAGTGAAGAAGAGATAGAAGTTAAACCAAAGGTTATTAAATATATAAGATAAGATATTCCGCTTATATAAAGCGGAATTTTATTTGCCAAAATTTATCGTTTTATGTATAATAATCGTGTTATGATAACTAGAAAACAAAATTTATTAGGTCAACTTTTATTATTGTTTGCAACGCTTGCGTGGGGAACGTCGTTCTTTATATTAAAGGAAACGATATCCCAAGTTAACGAACTTTTCGTTTTAGCGCTTAGGTTTTTATCTTCTGGGCTTTTATTGTTTGCGGTGTTTTTCAAAAAGATTAAAGTTGCTAGCAAAAAAACATTTATTCACGGTTTAATATTAGGCGTAATACTCGTGTGCGCTTACGTTATTCAAACTCGCGGTCTTTATTTTACAACGCCTAGCCGTAACGCCTTTTTAACTTCGGCGTACTGCGTAATGGTTCCATTTATCGTTTGGATATATTCTAAGAAAGCGCCTAAGTTTTACAATCTTTTCTCGGCGGTACTCTGCGTCGTTGGTATCGGTTTCGTTGCGTTCTCTGGCGAGCAAGGTTCGGGTAAGAACCTTTTCCTTGGCGATGGTTTAACTCTCGTTGCAGCAATTTTTTACGCACTTCAAATTATATTTATCGCAAAGTATCAAGGCTTAGGTGATGATACTGGGGTTTTACTTACCTTTGAAGTTTTAACCGTTGGCGTTTTGTGTTCAGTTTTATCTTTAATCTTTGAACTTCCGCGCGGAATAAGCGGTTACGCTTTAAACATCGAGCAAATTTTGAAGATAGGATACCTTGCGGTTGTATGCACTTTGGGAGCGCAAATGGCTCAAATATTCGGGCAAAAGTTTACCACCGAAAACCAAGCCTCGCTAATTCTCAGTTTGGAAGCGGTGTTTGGAACGCTGTTTAGCGTAATTCTTGGCGACGAGAGATTAACTATCGGTTTAGTTGTCGGCTTTGTAATAATCTTTATCGCAATGATGATTAACGAGTTTAAACTCGACCCACTTAAACTTTTAAACAACAAAAAACGCTTGTAACCACAAGCGTTTTTATTTGAGTTATATGCTCGTAACCGAGCGTTAGATATTGCTATCGCAACGTTATATATCCTTTTGGACGTTATATGCTTGCAAGTGAGCGTTGCGGTTAAATTTTATATAAATAATCCATAGCGCAATACGAAGTATTGCATCTAACGTTTACGGCAGTAAATATATAACGCGACTTTAGTCGCATATAACGAAAATTGCAAATTTTCATATAACAAAAATCTACCGAACAATCGGTAGATTTTTACTTTATTTTCTATTTTTTGCCCACTCTTTCATTCTAAGGTCTTTTGATAAAATTTTCTTTCTAAGACGGATAGACGTTGGGGTGAGTTCTAAAAGTTCGTCGTCCGCAATAAATTCCATGCATTGCTCTAAACTCATAATAGTTGGGGGAACGAGTTTTAACGCTTCGTCGCTACCGCTTGCACGGTTGTTGGTTAAGTGTTTAACCTTGCACACGTTAACTACCAAGTCTTCGTCACGCGAGTTAACGCCAACTATCATACCTTCGTAAACTTTAAGCCCGGGGCTTACGAACAAGGTTGCACGCTCTTGAGCGTTGAACAAACCGTACTGAGTTGTAACGCCCGCTTCAAAGCAAACGAGTGAACCGCGATTTCTCTCTTTGATATCGCCTTTATACGGTTCGTAGCCTGCAAATACTGACGCCATCGTGCCAAAACCTTTGGTATCGGTAAGCATTTCGTTGCGGTAACCTATCAAGCATCTCGACGGAATTTTGAAACTAAGTTTGGTGCTACCGCGATCGTCCGCGTCCATAGAAACGAGTTCGCCACGGCGTTCGCCGAGTTTACTCATAACTGCGCCAACGTATTCGGTGGGAACGTCAACTACCAAGTCTTCCATAGGCTCGTGCGTTTTGCCGTTGATTTCCTTAAAGATAACTTTAGGGCGGGATACTTGAAATTCGTAACCCTCACGGCGCATCTCTTCAATAAGTATTGATAAGTGAAGTTCGCCACGGCCAAATACTTGGAAAGTATCTGCGCTGTCGGTATCTTCAACTCGCATTGAAACGTTGGTTTCAACTTCTCTATAAAGCCTTGCTCTTAAATGGCGAGAAGTTACGAACTTTCCTTCTTTACCAGCAAATGGCGAGTTGTTTACCATAAACATCATAGAAATGGTAGGCTCGTCAATCGCAACGAAGGGGAGTGCTTCGGGGCAGTCGAGCGAACAAATGGTCTCGCCGATATTGATGTCGGGAATACCCGAAATTGCTATGATATCGCCAACCGTTGCGCTTTCAACTTCCGCGCGTTTAAGCCCTTCAAACTGATATAGTTTGCCTATCTTTGCGGTTGAAACTTTTCCGTCGGTATGGCAAACTGAAACGGTTTGCGCGTCCTTTACCGAACCGCGAATAATTCTACCAACGCCTATTCTACCAACGTACTCGTCGTAATCGATGTTGCAAATTATAGTTTGAAGCCCACCGTCAAAATCGCCTTCTGGGGCGGGTATTTCTTCAATAACCGTTTTAAGTAGGGCGGACATATCGGTTGCTTGAACGGATAAATCTGTTGACGCCCAGCCTTGACGAGCGGATGCGTAAACGGTTTTAAAATCAAGTTGATCGTCGTTTGCGCCAAGTTCGATGAAAAGTTCAATAACGCTATCCATAGTTTTATCAAGGTCACCGCCCTTGTCGATTTTATTGATAACTACGATAGGTTTTTTATTAAGTGACAACGCCTTTTTCAATACGTAACGCGTTTGGGGCATACAGCCTTCAACCGCGTCAACGAGTAAAATAACGCCGTCAACCATAGAAAGTATGCGTTCAACTTCACCGCCAAAGTCTGCGTGACCGGGCGTGTCGATAATATTGATTTTAACACCGTCGTAATTAACCGCGGTGTTCTTTGCAAGGATAGTGATACCCCTTTCGCGCTCTAAGTCGTTGCTATCCATAACTCTATCTTGAACGACTTCGTTACTTCTAAAAATGCCGTTTTGCTTTAAGAGTGCGTCAACGAGCGTAGTTTTGCCGTGGTCTACGTGGGCTATAATTGCTATGTTTCTTACGTTTTCTCTAGTATTCATAGTATGATTTTATTCTTTTAAAAAAATTTTGTCAATTATATTGACTAGGCTTAGTAAAAGTTATAAAATTAATTTTATGATTAACGCTTTAATTGAAACTTTAAATAAAGATTATTTAAAATACGTTTGTATTATCGAAAATTTAAAAAGTGATAATAAGGAAATTTTATATCTTTCTAGTACGTCTGTTGCCTTTAAAATCTTGCCTAGTAACATCGTTATGATAGCGGGGGAAGTCGGCTTTGAAAAGGCGGTTGAAAAAGCGCTTTTTCACGAGGGAATTTTCTTTACGCCAAACGCCGAGATTAAAAAACTTTTAGAAGAGAAAAAGGGGATAAAGAGTATTTCTTGCAAGCAATATCTTTACGGTAGGCAAGAGATAGAAAATTCCCAAGTAGAAATTAAAAAACTATCCGCCACCCAAGAAAATATCAAGGTTGTAAAAGATAACTACACTTTAGGTTACAGCGAAGCGGAAATTAGGCATTTACTAAGCGATAGGTTGATTTTAGGCGGTTTTGTAGATGGTGAAATTTGTGGTTTCGTCGGCATGCACGAAGAACTTTCCGTCGGTCTTTTGGAAGTTTTAGATAAGTTTAAAAGGCGTGGGATAGGTTCGATTTTATTAAAGACTTGCGTCAACTATTTTTTAGATAATAACTTCGTGCCTTTTTGCCACGTTAGAAGTGAAAACTTAGCGTCTATTGAACTTCACAAAAAACTGAATTGTGAGCCGTGTAGTGAAGAAGTGTACTGGTTTTAATTTCACTTTATTTAATTAAAGTTTTTTGAAAATACGGTGTTAAAACGCTTGCCTATATCGTTAAAATTTGATATAATGAGCGTAAGTTAATATTTTAGCCGTTAAAACTTGCAGGTTGAACTGTAAGCCTAGGCAATCTGGAGAATCCCTAACGGGTACCGAAGGTGCAAGCGCTATATATATGCTAGCGTGAAACTCTCAGGTCAAAGGACAGATCTATCTTTATATAATATAAGGTAATTTTGTTCGGGTTAGGTTTTCCTAGCCCGATTTTTTTAGGTTATTAATAAAAATTTTTATATACAAAAGGAGATTTAACTATGTGGGGACAAATTGAAGCAGCGCTTCTCAAGTTTTTTGCAAACTTTAACACGTATTTCTCGGGTTACTTTCTTGTAATTTTACTTGTTGGCGTAGGCTTGTTCTTTACAATCAAAACTAAGTTCGTTCAAGTGCGTTACTTCAAGCAAGGCGCAAAACAAGTTCTCGGTAACATGAAACTTGTGGGCGACAAACAAAAGAGCGGTATGAGTTCTTTCCAAGCGTTTGCAACTGCGGTTGCAGGTCAAGTTGGTACTGGTAACATTATCGGTGCTACCGGCGCTATCTTAACAGGTGGTCCTGGTGCAATTTTCTGGATGTGGCTCATTGCTTTCTTGGGTATGGCTACAATTTACTCAGAAGCAGTTCTCGCTCAAAAAACTCGTGTCGTTAATGAAGACGGTAGCGTTTCGGGTGGTCCGGTATTTTATATTAAGAAAGCGTTTACCGGTGGCTTTGGTAAATTCCTTGCGGTGTTCTTTGCAATCGCAACGGTTATCGCGCTCGGTTTCGTTGGTGCAATGGTTCAATCGAACTCTATCGGTGGATCGGTAAGCAACGCTATCGCTGGTGAAAACGTTTGGTGGATTAGCCTTATCGTTGGTATTGTAATTGCTGTAATTGCAGGTTTCGTATTTATCGGCGGTGCAAAACGTCTTGCCTCCGTTACTGAAAAACTCGTTCCCATTATGGCGCTTATCTATATCCTTGGCGGTATCGTTATCCTTTGTTGTAGAATTACTTCAATTCCATTTGCATTCGCTATGATTTTTAAAGCAGCATTTAATCCTCAAGCGATTATCGGCGGTGGTTTCTGGGGTGCAATCGTAATAGCAATTCAACAAGGTGCTAAGCGTGGCCTTTTCTCGAACGAAGCAGGTATGGGTTCTACGCCTCACGCTCACGCTCAAGCAAACGTTAAGAGCGCTCACGAACAAGGCTGTTCTGCAATGTTCGGCGTGTTTATCGATACTTTCGTAGTATTAACTATGACCGCACTTATCGTTATCACAACTCTTTATACTAACGGTAGTGACGCGTCTTCAATGTGGACTATGGTTAACAAGTCTAACGCCGTTGCAACTGGTTTTGCTATCGCGTTCGGTGGTGGTAACGTAGTTGCAACTATCGGTAATATCTTCGTTGCAGTTTGCCTTACGTTCTTTGCTTTCTCGACTATTTTGTCTTGGAACTTGTTCGGTAGAATTAACTTCCAGTACTTATTCAAAAATAAAGGAAATTTAATTTACACTATCGTTGCCTTAGTATTTATCGTACTTGGCTCGATATTCCAAAACGATTTAGTTTGGGAACTTACTGACTTCTTTAACTACTTAATGGTATTACCCAACGTTATCGCAATGATTGCTTTATACAAAGTAGTAACTAACGAAGTAAAGGAAAATGACGAACTTAGAAAGGGTAAAAAATTATTAAAAAACCAATAATTAACATATAAAACAACAAACTTCCACACTCAAGCGGTGTGGAAGTATTTTTTTATAAAAAATTTGAAAATTAGCATAAAAACGCTTGCAATAATTTTATTGTTGTGATACTATATTTAGGCAATCGCAAGATAAAAGCAAGCCGATTGGTAAGAGTTTTTTTAAAAAACGACTCACATTTGCTTGACAAATTTACTTGTTTATTATATTATAAACGAGCGTAAGTAGAGCGGGGTGTGGCGCAGTTGGCTAGCGCGCGTGGTTTGGGACCATGAGGTCGGGAGTTCGAGTCTCTTCACCCCGACCATAAAATAACGAGGGCCTTTAGCTCAGTTGGTTAGAGCGGTCGGCTCATAACCGATTGGTCCGGGGTTCGAGTCCCTGAAGGCCCACCACTTACATAGTTATAAAAAAATTAAAAATGGCCATGGCCCGGTAGTTCAGTTGGTTAGAACGCCAGCCTGTCACGCTGGAGGTCGACGGTTCGAACCCGTTCCGGGTC
>JAZSOI010000028.1:0-68136 GCA_045536835.1 Christensenellaceae bacterium | reverse complement strand
TGTTGCGCGCTTGGCTTTCACCTGCAAATGCTTCTCTTAAATTCATTTCAGTTTTCGTACCTTTAAGTTCCATAATATTTCTCCTTAAATAATTTTTGTTATATCTACGGCTTTGCCGTCAGTTCAAATTTAAACAGTTTTCGCAAACGCCTTTAAGCGTCACGTCAACGTCGTCAACGCGATTTAATTTTTGAAACGCTCCACCCTTTAAACAGGATAAATCAATTCCGTCAACGTCAACCACGGTGTTACACACCTTGCATTGAAAATGTGCGTGTGTGCCCAAAGTCTTGTCAAACCTATCTCCACCATCAACCATTATCTTTTGAATACTCCCCTCTTTTATAAGAGCGTTTAGGTTGCGATATACCGTTGCCAAGTTAATCGAAGGCATCACTTCCTTACACCTTGATAACACCACTTCGGCAGTAGGATGGTCGGAACTATTCATAACGGCGTTATAAACTATCGTTCTTTGCTTGCTCATTCGTCCGATCTCCTTATCTAAAATTGATAATGATTATCACTATCGATATTATATTATAGGAAATATTGCTTGTCAATAGTTTTTTTAAAAAAAAATTTAAAATTTTTTATAGGCAAATGACAAAGAAAAGGGTTTTTATATGATTATATTGCAAAATGCGGTAATTTATGGTAAAATCATTGAGTAAAATCCCTAAAAATTCGTGAGGGGCACTAATGAAACACGTATTTATTATAAACCCAGTTGCTGGGTTAGAAAATTCTTTCATAAAACTGTCTGAAAACCTTAAAACGTTTAAAGATAGATACGATATTACCGTTCACGTAACATCTAGCGTTAAAGACGCTACTGAGTATACTAAGGACTTTATCTCTACTCACAGTAACGAAGAGATTAGATTTTACTCTTGCGGTGGCGACGGAACGCTTGGCGAAGTAGTAAACGGCATTGCTGGTAACAGTAACGCTAGCGTTACTTGTTTTCCGTGCGGTAGCGGTAACGATTTCGTAAAGTCGGTTGGCGGAAAAGAAAGGTTTTTAGATTTAGAGAAACTTTTTAACGCAAACAATAAAAAAATCGACCTTATTAAAGTTAACGATGAAGTTTATTCGCTTAACGCAATAAACGTCGGTTTTGAAGCAAAGGCGTGCAAAGTTGCTAACGAGGTTAGAGGCAAATCAAGAAACCCGTATCTACGTGGCGTGATAAAAGCGCTGTTTAGCGCAATGAAAAACAAAGTTTCCGTTGAAGTTGACGGCGAACTCGTTAACACCGACGGGTATTTACTTTTATGCACGTTTGCCAACGGCGGTTACGTCGGCGGAAAATACAACTGCGCACCAAGATATAAAATCGACGACGGGCTTATTGAAGTTTGCCTTGTAAAACCCGTTTCGGTATTTACTTTCCTTCGTTTAATTAAGAAATATGAGCGTGGCGAACATTTGGATAGCCCTAAGTTTAAAAAGATACTCAAATACCGCCAAGGAAAGAAAATTAAAGTATACTCTGACAAAGAGTTCGACTTGTGCGTTGACGGCGAGATGTTCTTAGGTAAAGAATTTAACGTTGAAATATGCCCAAGCATTTTAAACTTTGCCCTTCCAGATACTAATAAATAACGAAAAAACTCCGCTTTTCAGCGGAGTTTTATTTTAGTATTTAACTTCGAGGGGGTTTTGAGCGTGAGCAGTTTCGATAACGCTTATAACCATCGCTGCTTCTTCAGGGGTAACGAATAATCTATCGCCCTTAGTTAAGGCGTTGTAAACGCTTTCGTATACCGCTGCAGTACCAACGTCAAACGCAGTACCGTCGTAAGTACCTTCTTCTTCGTGAGTGATAAGTTTTTCAGAGCAATATAAGGGATTGCCTTCGGCATCTTGTAAAGATTCTTCAATAACAGGTTGAGCGGGATTTTCACCGTCAACGATATATTTAAGTTTATAACTTCCAAGATTTGGGCTCACGTAAGTTCCCTTAGAGCCTTGAATTTTAAGGTTGTTCTCTTTAAACGCATCGGTAGAATTGATTTCGATATCGATGAGCGGTTTGTTGGGTGCGGTAAGTAAAATCTTAACATAGTCTTCAGCATCTCCACTAGTTAAGGCAAGGTCGAGTTTAGAGTACACCACTTGAGTGTTCTTATCGAAATCTAAAAATCCTAACGCCATAGCGATGGGGTGCGGACCGGTGTTATACGCGCTACCACCAACCTTTTTTTGTAAGGTTTGCCAGTCCCAACGGCGAGCAAATCCGTTATAAGAAAGGCTAATTTGCTTGATATCGCCAAGAACGCCGTCGTCAATAAGTTTTCTTGCGTGAACGTTAACAGGCGCAGGTTGAGAGTTGTGGAAAACTGCAAGTAAAACGCCCATTTCCTTTGCAATTTTGATAAGATTATCGCACTCGTAACGAGTTTTAGCAAACGGCTTGTCTACCATAACGTTAAAACCGTGCTCTAAAAGGTCCTTAGTGATTTCGTAGTGCATTTCAGAATAAGATACGTTTACTACGAGATCAACGTCCTTTTTGTCGAAAAGTTCAGTATAGTGCGCTAAACCTTTTGCGCCTTCATACCACGTTTCAGCAAGATTACGTCTGCGCTCGTCGTATTCGACAACGTACTTTACGTTGAAGTATACGTTTCTATCGGAATTATAGTACGCGCCGTGAATACTTCTTCCCGATCTGCCTTGACCAATAATTGCAACATTAAGTTTTTTCATAATAATCTCCATAAAAAATATATTTATATTTCCAAAAATAAACGAAAATCGTTATTTTTTAATTGTAATTTTATAAACGTTGTGGTAAAATCAAGTTGAGGTGACGATATGTTTTTAGAAAGTGAAAGATTAACCTACAATCACGTTTCTTTTCAAAACCCTAAAAAGAATACTGATTTTAAAAACCACTCTCACAACGTCTACGAGTTTTTGTTTTTCGTAAAAGGAGAGGCGAGTTACGTTATAGAAAATAGGAAATACCACCTTAAGAAAAACGACCTCGTGTTTATTCGCCCAAACCTTTATCACTATATAGAAATCAATTCTAACGCGGAATACGAAAGATTTAACGTCTCATTCGACTCCTCTATCGTTGAAAACAGTATAATTATGAAAATTCCAAGCGAAATTGAAGTTATAAACTGCCCGCCAAGCGGAATAGTTGCTGAAATCTTTGGAAGGATGGACTATTATAGCAACAATCTCACGGAAGACGGTTTTAGTGACGTTTTAAAGTGTTTGCTTAAAGAACTTTTCTACGCCTTGAGTTTATCTTCCGATGAGATACTTAATATCCCCTTAGAAATCTCGCCTATGCTTACCAAAGTTTTAGAGTACATCAGCGATAATTTATTTACCGTTAAATCTATAAAGGAAATTAGCGACGAGTTTTTCGTTACCGAACAGTACCTTCATAGAATTTTCCAAACACAACTTAAAATAACGCCTAAAAAGTACATAAACGCTAAAAGGCTACTCCACGCTCAAAAACTTATTCAGCGCGGTAAAAAACCAGTTGACGTTTATTCGCAATGCGGGTTTGAAACGTACGTTGGATTTTATAAACAATACGTCAATACTTTCGGTTACTCACCATCCAAAGAAAAGTGTTTAACCAACCTAAAGCCTTAGTTTTAAGGCTTTTTAAATTGCTTTTTTACCCGAAACGAAAACGCTTAAAACGTCAATTTTATCGTCGAACACAACAACGTCCGCATCCTTTCCCTTAGCAAAAGAACCTGCGTTTAAATTAAAGAGTTTTGCTGGGGTTTCAGTTATCATTTGAACCGCAAACGGAACGGAATAACCGCACTCGAACACGAGCGTTTTAATTAAAGAATTGCAAGTTGCAATGCTTCCTGCAAAGCCAGAACGGTCTTTTAGTTTGCAAACGCCGTCTTCAACGTCATACTCTACACCGCTCATAACACCGCTTAACACTGATGAGCCTACAATTTCTAAACTATCCGTCGTTAATATAACTTTATCAGCACCTTTAATTTTAACTATCATTTTGATAAGTTCTGGGGGAAGATGCTTTCCGTCCGCTATAATTTCAACGAAAAGGTCATCAAGTAAATATGCGCTTTCAATAACGCCTAAACTTCTAAAACCTTGATTTCTCGTTATCGTTGACGTGCAACTATATAAATGAGTTACTAAATTACAGCCGCTTTCTACGGCTTTTTTCATATCGTCAAAAACGGCGTCAGTATGCCCAGCGGATACCACTATCCCACGAGAAGATAGATATTTGCAAAACTTTGCGTCAGTATCTTGTTCGGGCGCGTAAGTCCAACGGAAAATATCACCGTTAAACTCATCGATTAACCCAACGTATTCTTCTTCAACAGGTCGCTTTACGTTTCCACCAGATTGAGCACCCGTTTGCTTGTCGGATAAATATGGACCTTCTAAATGTGCACCTAATATTTTCGCCTTAGATTTTCCACTCTTTTTTGCCTTAGAAATATTTTCAACCGCTTGTTTCATAGCAGTAAAACTATCAGTTGAAACGGTTGGAACAATGCTCGTTGCACCGTGAGTTAAATGGAAATCACAAGCGTTTATTACGCTATCTACTGAAGACGATAAGAAAGGATAACCACCACCGCCGTGAGTGTGAGTTTCAATAAAGCCTGGGCTTACGAAATTGCCTGTATAATCGTATTCGGTTTCAAACGGCATTTCTTTATCGGTAACGTCAAATATAACGCCGTTATCGATATAAACGTAACCGCTAAATAAATTCTCGCCTACGATAATTTTATCGCTTTTAATTCTTATCATAATAATTTTGAACTCTCGTTATCTAAATACAAAATCGAATTGTCGCAAAGTCTTAAAATAGTTGCTGGACACTCTTCGTTAATTTCGCCGTTAACCGTCTTATAGACTGCATTTGCCTTAGTTTTCGCAGGAACGATACAGAATAAGTACGGCGCTTTTGTAAGCGTTGGAACGGTGAGCGTTAAAGCGGTTTTAGGCACGCAATCAATAGAACTAAAACAACCGTCGTTTACTTGTTGTTGACGGCACACGTCGTCAAGTTCAACCGCCTTTACAATCTTTTTATCTTTAAAGTCTGCAACACCGGGGTCATTAAACGCAATATGACCGTTTTCCCCTATTCCTAAAACTACGATATCAGTAGGATTATCAAGCAAAAGTTTTGAATATCTTTCCGCTTCCTTTTCAGCATCACTTGCCTCAGCGTCGATTAAATTTACACTTTTGAAAGGAACTAGAGAGAAAATACTTCTCATCAAGAAATTGCCAAAACCTTGGGGCGCGTTTTTATCAAGACCAATATACTCGTCCATATGATAAGCGTTGATTTTATTCCACTCGATGTCATTGTCGTTAACGAGCGCTTTCAATACGTCGTTTTGCGAAGGCGCAGCGGCGAAAATCATATTGATTTCATCTTTTTGAGATAATAGTTTAACAATGCAATCTTTTATATCCTTTGCGGAATTTTCGCCCATTTCAACCCTATTGTCGTAAATGTTTACTTTAAGTTTATCTTTTAAAAACGTTCTCATAATAATTCACTCAATTTTTTAACTGCGTCCGTAAACGCAACCTTTTGATTTTCGTATTTGTAGGGGTTATCAAAACTCTTGCCAACTAACGCATTAAGCCCTGAAAATGTTTGAAGGTGAGGTTCAAGCGTTATAAAGAAGTTATCGTTTTTACTTCTATAATCATCAAGAATTTTCTTGATTTGCGCCTCGCCCTTACCAGCGGGAACAATCGCGCCTGCGTAAAGCGAATCTTTAATATGGAAATATTCGATATAATCGTATAGTTTGAGGTACGCGTCATACGGATTATAACCGTCTAAAACAAAGTTTCCCATATCGAAAACGCATTTGAGTTTTCCACCGAAATGCTCTAAAATTTCAAGGCAACACTCGGGGCTTTCACCGTAGATAAGCGCTTCGTTTTCGTGGCAAAGCGTAACGCCGTAACTGTCTGCAAGGTTAACAAGTTTTTCAAGTGCCAAAAATACTTCTTCCTTGCACTCTTCCCTACTTTTACCGTCGGGAAGATAAAAACTAAATATTCTTACGTTTTTTGCGCCTACTACGTTTGCAGTTTTGAAAACACGCTCGGCCATTTCTAAATGCGCGCTCATATCTCCGTCAAGTTTAATCTTGCCGATGGGCGAACCTATGGACGAAACGCCGAGATTATATTCTTCAAGCGTTTTCTTAACTAATAAAACTTCATTTTCACTAAGAGTTGAAACGTTTTTACCGTCGACACCGCGAATTTCTATATTTTTATAGCCAAATTCGTTTAACGCCTTGCATTGCAAAGCAAAACTGTCGTCATATTCGTCCGCAAAAGCAGATAAGCGATAATTTACCATTAAATATCGTACTCCTTAACCATTACTTCTTCACCAGTTACGATAGACTCGTTGATGGCGTCTATAATAAATACCGTTGCAATGAAATCTTTGTAAGAAACTTTTTGTCTACCGCCCATTAAAATGCGGTGGAACTCGTCAAACTCCTTTTTAAAGCAATATAAATCATCAGAAACTACTGGGACTTCTTTAAGTTTAACCGCTTTTTCAGCAACACGCATTGCGTAATAAGTCCAAGCGTTTCCTTCAAAGAATAAAGTAGAAACGTCGTAATTTTCGTAGCGAACGACTGCAGTAATCTTATTATCCTTAACGAACGCTTTTACACTCTTAGGATATCTTCCAAACACTTCGGCCAGTATAGAAACTAAGTGGTCGGCGTAAAAATAAAATCCACCCCAAACGTTGTGCATATTAAGCGGTGCTCTCACGAAACCACCGATGGTTTTTCCGTCAACTTCTTTAAGATTTTCTTTTTTAAGTCTCTTAACTTCCTTAGCGTGAACCGCACACGAGCCTCCGGTTATTCTAACCTTAGCTTTTTTGCACTCTTTCATAAATTGAACGGCTTCTTCACCGTCAACCGTAACGGGCTTGTCAATAAACATAGGAACACCGCTAGCAATATAAGGCTTTGCGTATTTATAGTGATTTTTGCCGTGGCGCGCAGTAACGATAACACCGTCAACTTGACCAACCATCTCATCGTAACTTTCCATTACGGGAACGCCGTACTTATCTTGAAGTTTTTTCGACGCTTCGATATCTTCACTGTAAACGCCAACGACTTTTACTTCTTTATACTTAGCGTCGTCTTTGATAAAGTTTAAAAATGTGTTCGCGTGGCTATTTTCACAACCTAATATAACGATGTTCTTCATTTTAATCCCTTTCTGTGTTGTCCTTATAGTACAATTATAAAACTTATTTATAGCAATGTAAATAAACAAAAACAAACTCTTATATAAACAAAACTAAACAAAAACTCCGCCGTAAGCGGAGTTTCATATTAGAAGTTTAAAAGGAAAGAATATTCGTTTTTATCAATTGCTGCAAGGAAGAGATAAAGCCTTGGACCCATATCCGTACCGAATAATAAGTTGTAGAACACCTTAAAGAACCTTTGTTGACGAGCCATATTCTCTTTTTTAGTGAGCGTTTCGTCGTTGATTAACGAATATAAATACTGTTGAACGTCCTTTTCACCGATTGAGTCGCTAGTGGTAACGTATTCGTAAAGTTTTTTAACGGCAACTTTTTCTTCTTCGGTTAAAGTAGCGTAGTATTCTTCGTTTTTGTTCTTTAAAAGTTTATAGAGTTTGCTCGGTTGATGAACGGTTATCCAGTTCTTAACCCTTTCAAGACGAACGTTGTCTTGTTCAGTAAACTCAACGCCAACTTTCGCTAATATATCCTTAACTGCAACGGGGTTAAAGTCAACTATAGTTGCAACGGAAGAAAGAACGCCGAAAGGAACCTTAGAACGAGTCTTATTACCGTCAAGCATAGCAAGGTCGTAAACCCATTCGTTATACTCGTCGGCTTCGCCGTTCTTGTACGCTTCTAAGCCCTTGTCGAACTCGGAATAGTGGCGAATAATAGTATCGTCAAAATTAAACGAGAAACCAGCCTTTGGCTCGTACTTTGCAAAAAGCCATCTAACCATATCGGGCTCGTAAACTTTCATAACGGTTGCTGGTGTGATGTTATTGCCCGTTGAAGAGTGCATATCACCAAGACCTGCGATTGACAACCAACCGTAACCTTGGAAAAGCGGGGGCTCAACGCCTAAAACCTTTCTTGCAATATCGCTTGCAACTACGAAACTACCGCTTGCCGCAGCGTGGTCAATTCCGCCCGGCTCAAAGTCAACGCCTTCGTAACCCCAACGCATCGGCCAGTCTACCTTCCAAACGAGTTTAATCATGTGATATTCTCTAACCTTTACGGTATGAGTTGCACCACACTTACAAGTAAAGGTGAGTTCTTCCCCGTCTTCACTAGCGGAAATAACCTTAGTGGTATCCTTACCGCAAGTTGAACAGTATACGTTTAACGGATAGTAGTTTTCACGCTCACCTTCATCGCTATCTTGCGTTTTGTATTCCATTAAAACGTCGTAGATTTCCTTTCTCTTTTTGATGGCGTTAATTATACCTTCGGTATAATCGCCGTTCATATATTTTTTTGCTTGATAACGGAAATCAACGTCGATGCCAAGTTCTTGTAAAGACTGTTCAAATTCCTTTTCGTTATGCTCGGCGTATGATGAATGAGTGCCGTACGGATCGGGAATAAGTGCGTAAGGCATACCTAAATATTTGTCGAAATCGGGGCAAATAGGCGCAACGTTTGAAGGAACTTTTCTAAGCCTATCAAACTCGTCCCACGAGAATAATAATCTCGCTTTTTTACCCATTTTTCTAAGCGCTTTTACAACATAATAACTGGTTGCAACGTCTCTAAAGTTACCGATGTGAACGGAACCAGACGGACTAATACCAGCCGCGCAAACGTACTCTTCTTTGTTAGGGTTTCTACCTATAACGTCTAATGCTAATTTTTCAGCCCAATGCATCTTAATATTACCTCTTAAGCCATTTTTCAAAATTTTCTATAATATAGTCGGCAACTTCCGTAGGGGTTTTGCCGTTAGTATCAACTACTAAATCGTAATTCGACATATCCATAATATCAACGCCGTACAACGCGTTGTATCTAACTATCTCACTTTCACGGCGCTTTTTGATTTCTTTAACCGCGGTTTCAACGTCAACGTAAGTCTCGTCAACTCTCCCCGCATTTATAATGCGTTCCGCACTAGTTTTAACGTCAACTTGCATATATACCGAGAAACTCGACGGAACGAAATGCCAAGCCATTCGAGAATCGAAAAGGAATTTTCCGCTTTGATTTTCGTAACTTTTAAGTTTATCGTCAACCAACTTGTCGTATTCTGGGTGAGTTTCCATATAGCGATTAAAGTCGGCTACGGATAAACCGTGCTCATCCGCCATCTTGCGCATAATCTTGCCGATAGAAACCTTTTCAAGCCCGTATTTTTCAGTTAAAATCTCGCCGACGGTAGTCTTTCCACTACCTAAATCACCAGCGAGAGAAATCTTTAAATCTCTCATAATCACAACTTTTGTAAAATTTAATCTAGTATAATATATACTATAAACTCGCCTTTGTCAATTATTTAAGGCGGTTATACGGGCAAACTTTTATGCAAATACCGCAAACTGCGCCCCTGCCGATATCCTTATAAGTCTTCATATGGTTTGAACACTTTTCCGCAGAGAAGAACTCGTCCCTTTCCATTCCGCTTTTGTATGGAATTCCGCTTATCGCACCCGCCGGGCAAGATTTACAGCAAAGCATGCATTCACCGCAACCGTTTTCAATGATAGGAAGTTCGCTTTCCACTTGCATATCGGTAAGTATGGTTGCAAGCCTAACCTTAGAACCGTAATCTTTACTTATAAACAAAGCGTTTTTTCCGATAAAACCAAGCCCAGATAACCTTGCGCCAGTCTTGTGTGAAAACGCTCCGCGATATAAACTTTTATCGTCCGCCGTCGACTGCGACGCTGGGATAGGAAATGCGTTAAAGCCTTGCTTTTCAATAAACCTTGCGCCTAAAAAAGTAATTCTATCTAGTAGCGCGTTAGCAGTTCTATACGCGTGAAAATACTCGATGGTCGGGCGTTCTTCAATGGTTTTCAAAACGGCGTCGGGAAGTTTTACCGCAACGGTTATAGCGTAAATTAAATTTTCTTGACTATTAATGGGCGACTTTTCAAGGCGTGAAAACCCAACTAAGTCAGCACCTAAATTTAAAAGTTCTTGCTTTAATAATTTTTCGTTCATATTAAATATCGTAAATAATCGTTACAGGCCCGTCGGATAACTGACTTATCTTCATATCCGCACCGAACACTCCCTTTTTTACGGCTATGCCGTAAGTAGATAATTTTTCACAAAAATAATCGTATATAGGCTCGGCAATACTAGGAACTTCGGCATCGATAAAACTAGGTCTGTTGCCGTGCGAAACGTCGCCGTATAAAGTAAACTGCGAAACGCTTAAAATTTCACCGCCAACATCTAGAACGGACTTGTTCATCTTGCCTTGCTCGTCTTCAAATATTCTAAGGCGAGCAATTTTGCCTGAAAGATAGTCCGCTTGCTCGTAAGTATCGCCCTTTTTAACGCCAAAGTAAACGATTAACCCAAACGGAATTTGAGATATTAACTCTCCGTCAACTTTTAAACTCGTTTCCTTTACCCTTTGAACTACCGCTCTCATCTTAAAACTCCTCGGCAACGAGCGACGCCGCGCCTATAATGCCCGCGTCGTTTTTAAGCGCTGCGGTAAGTATCGCAGTCTTTGGCGTTCCCTTGTAACCATACTCGTATTTTTCAAGATAACTAACCACTTTATCGGTTAAATATTTACCTTCTTTACTAATGCCCCCACCAAACACGATAGCGTCCGGACGGAAGATGTTACAATAGTCCAAACACCCTTCCGCTAAGTATGAAACGTACTTAGTAACTACTCGTTTAGCCGTCTTATCGCCTTGTTTTGCACAAATAAACGCCGTTCTACCGTCAACGTTATCTATTGAGTTAGAAGCAACTTGCCACATAGAACTTTCTCTATTTTTAAGCATTGCCTGTTTGGTAATTCTTATAAGCGCGGTAGCCGATGCGTACTGCTCAAAACAACCACGCCTACCGCAACCGCACGGTATTCCGTTCGAGCGCAAAGTGATGTGCCCGAGTTCGCTTACCATACCGTTAGTGCCTTCGTAGAGTTTTTTATCTATTACTATTCCACCGCCAACGCCAGTTCCAAGCGTTAACATTATAACTACGTTATAGTCCTTTGCAACGCCGAAGATAACTTCGCCAAGAGTTGCAGCGTCCGCGTCGTTTGCAACCCTTACGTTTTTTCCAGTAATCTTTTCAAGCGTTTCCTTTAAATGAAAGTCCGTCCACTTTAGGTTTGAAGAGTATCCAACTATCCCTTTTTTGCCGTTAATTGCACCAGGGCAGCCAACGCCTATACCTAAAACGTCATCAAAAGATAAGTTGCTACTGTGTAGCAACTTAGTTATTTGTTCCCCAACCTTTTCCATTTGTTTTTCGGGGGATATTTTTTCAGTTTTTATGGCAGATTTACAAACGATGTTACCAGTCTTGTCAACAACGCCAGTCTTTATCGTAGTTCCGCCTATGTCAACACCAACGTAATACATATTAAATAACTTGCTCTTCTATTAAAATTTCGGTAATTCTTTTAATGTTGCTTTTAAGTTTTTTAAACGGTCTTACCGCGTATAAGTACGCAAGGTAGATAAGTTTAATCTTCTCGTTGTCTTTCTCCCTTATCTTTTCTTCAAAGAGATCTAGTATGTACATAAGTTCGGTAACGTCCGCCTGAGAAATTCTACTGTCGTTAACCGATAACCTTTCAAGGTCTAAAAGTCTAACGAGCGTTGCAAGTGAATTTTCGTAACTGCCGATTTTTTCAACTGCTTGCTCAACGAGTTTTTCAGTCTCTTCAATGCCGAGCGGTTCTTCTTCAACGACTTTATTCATCGCGATTGCCTCTTCTCTCGTTTGAGTGCTGTTTATCATTTGCATGCCTATTTGATACGCGTACGACTTAAACGGTAAAAGTACCGTATTTGCAAACTTAGAGTACGCTAAGTCGTAGTTCTTATGCGGATCAAAAAAGTCTAAAAGGTCGGTAAGTTGAAGATTTTTATAGTTTATTTCCCTAAGAAGCGAGTATACAAACGCCAAAACGTCACTATTTTTATCGGGAAGAATAAAATATTTATCGTCACCCCTTTGAACGAACGCGTCGATTAGCGCAGTTTGAAAATCGTAACCGTCGATAAAATAATTAAACGTGTCGCTTAAAAGTTTAGATGAGTTAATTGCCGTTATAACTTCAAAAACTTTTGAGTTTGCAAAGAGATATTTGGACGAAATAAGCTCGTCAACGAGTTTTATAAAATTATTTAAGGATTCTTCTCTCGTTCTCATAATTTACCTTTTTATCAAATTTTTAATTGATATTATTATATCACAAAAAATTATAGGTATCAAGATTTTTGTAAAAAGTCTTGCATTTTAATTTCATTTTATGTATAATTACAAATACACGTCTCAATTTTTAGTGATTACGGAGGGGAAAAGATGCTTGTTAAGGGCGAATCGTTCGTTACAAAGTTAATACTTTTATTCGTTTTTGACAAGATGGAATGTCCTCTTTCCGAAAACACTCTAATTGATATGTGTTGCTCGTCTAACGATTGGATAAGTTATATGGACAGTAAGCCTATCCTTAACAAACTCATTGACGAAGGATTTGTTTACAACGCTTCAGAGTACGGTGAACCGCTTTACTCTATCACCCCCGAAGGAAGATACTGTTTGGCTGAGTTCTACGTTAAAATCCCCTCTTCTCAAAGAGAAGCGATTGCGGAATTCGTTAAGAAAAACCGCGCTCATTATAGAAGAAAGCAAGACTGTTCTGCCGACTATTATATGAATAAGGATTCAACCTACACCGTTTATTTGAAAATAAACGATATGGGGCAACCGCTCTTAGAACTTAAATTTAACGTTCCAAATCGACAAACGGCTAAAAATATTTACAAAAAATGGGAAGAAAAAGCAGGTAACGTTTACGCTTTAATCTACGACCATTTGGTTGACTGATATCCCGCTATTACAAAGGAGAATTATGTACACTTTTAACACACACGGAACTTGTAGCAGGCAAATTATGTACGACGTTGAAGACGGCGTAGTAAAAGGGGTTAAGTTTATCGGGGGTTGCATGGGCAACTTACAAGGGATAGCAAAACTCGTTGAAGGCAGAAAAATCGAAGAGATTATTCCCCTTCTTGAAGGAATAAAATGTAGAAACGGCACGTCGTGTCCCGACCAACTTTCAAAAGCACTCAAAAAACATTTGGAAAACGAATAATAAAACGCACCTAACTGGGTGCGTTTTTTTGTTAGATTACTTTGAATTTGTTTCTTATAGAGTTTAAAATTGCAATTATTAAAAGACCAACGTCACTAGCGATTGCAAACCATAAACTTGAAAGTATGCCAGTAACCGATAAAACCATTATCGCAAGTTTAACAATCAATGATCCGTAAAGGTTTTGCTTTGCAATTTTTCTAGTTCTCTTAGCAAGTTTAATAAGGTATGGAATTTTAGATAAATCACCGCTAGTTAGCACCGCGTCTGCACTTTCGATAGCAACGTCTAATCCGTTGCCCATTGCAATACCTACGTCCGCTCTTTTTAGAACTGGCGCGTCGTTAACGCCGTCCCCGACAAAAACTACCGTTCCATTCGCATTTTTAATCGCTTTTTCAATGCGGTGAACTTTATCTTCGGGAAGCAATTCGCTTTTTACTTTATCAACTCCTAAATACTCTTTAATTTCAAGTGCTTCATCCTTGTTATCGCCAGTGAGCATTAAAGTTTTAGACACGCCTAAATCTTTAAGTTCTCTAATCATACCGCGAGCAGTCTTTCTAGGTGCGTCTTTTAAAACCACAATTCCTGCAAACTCACCGTCAACGGCTAAGTAAATTTTAGTTCCAACCACTTCGCTTTCAGCAACCAAAACGCCGTTTTCTTTTAAGAATCTTCCGTTTCCCGCAAGCATAACTTTTCCGTCGTACACACACGATACGCCCATGCCAGCGCAGTCTTTATATTCAGTTCCTTCAACGTCAGAAACGCCCACTTTTTTCCTAATTGCTAAGGCTATAGGGTGATTAGAATACTTTTCACATATATTTATAAGTTCTAAAACCTTGCCTTGATATTTCTTCGTTGAAATAACTTTCGATACCTTTAAAACACCTTCCGTGAGTGTTCCAGTTTTGTCAAAGACAACGGTTGAAACGTTTGCTAACTGTTCAAGAGATAAACTACTCTTTACTATAACGCCGACTTTTGCAGAGTTTGCAACGCCTATAAAATACGCAAGCGGAATTGAAATCACTATCGAGCAAGGACACGATACGCATAAAAGCATTATCGCGCGCTTACCCCAAGTGAGAAGACCCCACCTATAAGACTCGCCAAATATGGGGCAAATAAACGCAACTATCAACGCCAAAACAACGACCAAAGGCGTGTACCACTTAGAGAATTTATCCAAAAATCTCTCTGCTTTAGACTTGTTTTTAGCACACTCTTCAATAGTTTTAGCAATGGTGTTTACCGCGCTTTCACTATAACTTTTCGTAACTTTTACTTTAACGCTACCGTTAACCGCAATAAAACCGCCTAAAACGTTATCACCAACTCTTAAATCTTTATAATTACTTTCGCCAGTTACGATTGCCGTGTCGAACGAAGAACTACCACTTACGATAACGCCGTCAAGCGCACATCTCTCTCCGTTTCTAACGACTACTATATCCCCGACTTTTACCTTTTCAGGAAGAACGCGTTTTTCAATATCGCCCTCACCTAAAACGCTTACTTTTTCATCTTTAAAAGATTTTAAATCATTTATAACCTTATCCGCATTAGATACCGCACTATGCTCGAAAAGTTCGCCTATTTGGAATAATATCATAATTCCAACCGCTTCAACAGTTTCTCCTAAAAGTATTGCTGCAACGGAAGATATGGTCATAAGCGTATTTTGACTAAACGGCTTACCCTTAATAATTGCAGTTATGCCGGCAATTACCGAATTGTAACCCGCAATAGCATAGGCAAACACTAAGACGTAATTGGACGCCTTCGCCGTCTTTTCAAAAGAGTTAAGTATTATTCCTGCAATCATAATGACCACGGCAATAGAAAGTTCAATTAGTTTATACTTTCTCTCTTTTTTATCGTGAAGATTATCGCATGAAAACCCGTCGTTATGATGATCGTGATGGCAAGAACACTCTTCACCGTGCACATGCTCGCGGTCGTGCTCACCGTCTTCATCGTCTTCATACTCTTGTACGTCCGTTTCAACCGAATCGGCAATTTCTTCCGAGCCGTCAAAGAGTGGCTCGGCATCAACGCCCATTTCTTCTAGGGCGTTTAATATTTGAACCATAACGTCGTAATCGCTCGCCCACTCGGATAAATCGTAAGATAAAATTCCGTCCTTTACCTTTACCGATATAACACCTTCAAAAACATTTGTTTTTGAAATAATTGCTTTAACTTGTTCTTGTGTTAAACTTACGTTAATCTTTATCAATGTTTTGTTTTCCATAACGCTCCTTAACAATCGAGATGTTTAATTGACATTTCAATAATAGTTCTAACGTGCTCGTCTGCAACGTAGTAGTAATTGACGTTTCCGTCCTTTTCCAAATTTAAAATCTTAGCGTCCTTTAAAATTCTCAGTGCGTGCGACGTTGCCGACTGGGAAAACCCACACTCAACCGCAATCTCTCCAACGCTCTTCTTTCCGTCGAGAAGACTAAGTATTATCTTTAATCGACTAGCGTCGCCAATCGCCTTGAAATCTTTAACGAGCTCGTCAATTCTCTCAACGCTTAAATTATATTTATTCATCTTTCACCTTTATGACAATATGAAAATATATTCATATTATAATATTCATTTAACCGCTTGTCAATACCTTTTTTTTAAAAGTTATGTGAAAACCAGTCGTTTTTGCTATAAAAAAAGAAAAAACCGTTGAAATGTAATTTTATTTATGCTAAAATCATAAATAAAGTGATAAATATTTTAAATTTACCTGGTTTTTTACTTGGCAAACTATAAAATTTTGGTGATTTATGAAGAAATCAAACGTTAAAAAACAGCAAAGCGTTATAGAAAATAGCGCTGAAACTGAAAATACTAAGGTTTTAGCAACCAACCCAGTACCTACTAAAAAGGCTAAACGCATAATTCAGCGAGACGCGGTTCGCTATAACGCCAACGCTAGCGTGGGATTAACTAACGAACAAGTTGAAGATAGAGTTGCAACTGGGCTTACCAACAGTGTAAAGGCTAAAAACTCGAAATCTATCCCTGCAATTATTTTTGGAAACACTTTTACGTTTTTCAACCTTTTATGCGCGATAGTTATAGTTGCTTATGCAGTCGTTGACGCGGATATTGGTAACTTTACCTTTATTATCCCCTTTGCGCTCAATTTAGCGATAGGTATTTTCCAAGAAATTAGGGCTAAACTTTCGATAGAGAAACTCTCTATTTTGCAAGCGCCAACCACTATTATTATAAGACATGGTCAAGAATACGAGATCTCAACCAAAGATATCGTGCTTGACGACGTGTTTAAGGTGGTTTCAGGCAATCAAATCCCAGTCGACGGCATCGTTTTAGAAGGCTTTGCAGAAGTTAACGAAGCCCTCCTTACCGGCGAATCCGTTCCTATTAAGAAAAGGGCGGGCGACGCTATACTTGCAGGAAGTTTTATAACTAGTGGTTCTTTAACTGCAAAAGCGGATAAGGTTGCCGAAGAGTGCTACGTTCAAAAACTTACTGAAAAAGTTAAAAAACACAAAAAACCTAACAGCGAACTTATGGGTACGCTTACTTGGATAGTTAAAATCGTTGGTTTAATCATTATCCCCATCGCGATAGGTATTGGACTCGTTAACTACAAAAACCCCATTTACAGCGAGACTTTCGGCACTATTCAAAGATTCGTAGTAACGCGTACGGGTGCGGTAGTTCTCGGTATGATACCCGCAGGTTTAATACTTTTAACGACCATTGCTTTATCGCTCGGCGTTATAAGGTTATTTAAGCGCAACACACTTGTCCAAGATATGTATTCACTTGAAATGTTAGCGCGCGTTGACGTTTTGTGTCTTGATAAAACCGGAACTATCACTGACGGTAGGATGCAAGTAATTAAGGATATACTAATCTCCGACCGCCACCCTTACTCTTTAAACGATATAATCGGTACAATGCAAAGCGTTTTTGAAGATAATAACGCAACGTCCGCAGCACTTAGAGCGCATTACACTTCTACTGCAGATTTTACTGCCGTTAAGACTATACCGTTTTCTTCCGCTAGAAAATATAGTGCAGTAACTTTCTCAGAAATAGGAACTTACGCCATAGGTGCGCCAGAATTCGTTTTGAAAGAACTCTCGCCGTTTATCCGCGAGCAAATGGAACACTATATCAATCGCGGAAACAGAGTTTTATTACTCGCTCACTCTCCCGCTCAAATAACGTCAAAGGGAGATTTACCCACTACTTTAAAACCCATAGCACTTATAGTGCTAAGCGACAATATTCGCCCCGAAGCCATTGAAACTATCAATTGGTTTAAACAAAACCAAGTCGACGTTAAGGTTATATCGGGTGATAACCCTATAACCGTATCCGAAATTGCAAAGCGCGCTGGCATTGAAAACGCGTCTAACTGGATAAGCCTTGAAGGTTTATCTGACAAGGAAGTTGCGTCTATTGCAGACAAATATACCGTTTTCGGTCGAGTTACGCCCGACCAAAAGAGCGTTTTAGTAAAAGCGCTTAAAAGGGGTGGTCACACCGTTGCTATGACTGGTGACGGCGTTAACGATATTCTCGCAATGAGAGAGGCAGACTGTTCTATTACTGTTGCAACTGGTGCGGACGCTGCTAAAAGCGTTGCTCACATCGTGCTTGCGGACAATAACTTTAATTCTATGCCCAAAGTCGTTGCGGAAGGTAGAAGAGTTATCAACAATATCCAACAATCCGCGTCGCTTTTCCTTATGAAAACGATATTCACGGCGTTACTTGCATTTATCTCTATTGCAACGATGTCTCCCTTCCCGTTTGAAACTAAACATTTAACGATGCTTGAACTCTTCGTAATAGGCTTTGCATCCTTAGCACTATCACTCCAACCCAACGAAAAACGCGTTGAAGGAGATTTCCTAACGACTATTTTCTCTAACGCAATCCCCGGCGCTCTTCTACTTCTTATGAACGTTTACATAATTGAACTCATTAGCCTATTTGGAATTTTCCCAAGCGAAGATTTCACTATGACTATGAAGGTCGTTTCGTTTACGATAGGTGGCGTCGTATATTTACATAAGGTATGTAAACCGTATAACGTACTTAGAGCAATTATAATTTCAATAGTTATAGCAGTTATGGCAGTTTGGGTTATCTTCTTGCTCGACACTTCTAAGACTTTACACATAGATAATTTCTTCGGCTTAGTTGCCCTATTCCCGTTAACTATGGACACTTGGGAATATCCGCTTATATTACTGGCAATTATAGAACTCAACCTTTTACTCAACCAACCACTGAGCAACTTAAACAAAATGTTATTCTCTTCGTTTAGAAAAAAACAACCTTAAAAAACTAAATTAAAACACCTACGGAATAGCCCGTAGGTGTTTTTTTATTATTCGTTCGTTTCGTTTTCGCCGTTTTCAGCCGTTTCTTGACCTTCTTCGAGTTCTTCTTCATCTTCGTGAGGAACAACCGCTACGGTCGAAACTTTACCGCTAGAAAGTCTCATTACGATTACGCCTTGAGTATCTCTTCCAAGTTTGGAAATTTCGCTTGCTGGGGTTCTCATAATAATACCCGTGTCGGAAATCATCATAACGTCTTCGTCGGGTGCGATAAACTTCAAGCATACTAAATCGCCAGTCTTATCGTTAAACGCACCAGCCTTAATACCCTTGCCAGCACGGTTTTGAAGCCTATAATCTTCAACGTCTGAAAGTTTACCGTAACCGTTGCTCGTTACCGTCAATACGTCGTAACCTTCTTTAACTACGCTCATTGCAATAAGATAGTCGTCGTCACTTAAATCCATTGCCTTTACGCCTTGCGTGTCTCTACCTATCGGCTTTAAGCCATAAGAACCGTTTTCGCCGATACCTTCGTAGAATTTAATACATTTACCCTTTGCCGTACCGATTAAGATTTGGTCTTCACCAGACGTGAATTGAACGGAAATAAGTTCGTCGCCTTCGTTCAAGTTAATTGCTATCTTACCAGTCTTTCTAATGCTTGCAAACTCGGAAAGCGCCGTCTTTTTAATAAGTCCGTTTCTAGTTGCCATTGCAATATAACCGTCAGTTCCGTCTTTAAGCGGAATAACTGCGTTAACCTTTTCACCGTCAGCAAGTTGAAGAACGTTGATAATCGCTCTACCCCTTGAAGTTCTAGACGCTTCGGGGATTTCGTAACCCTTAATCGAGTAAACTTTACCGAAACTCGTGAAGAACAACAAGTAATCGTGAGTGGAAGTTATGAACATATCCGTAACGAAGTCTTCTTCCTTAGGCTTGTGTCCTGTTATTCCCTTGCCACCGCGGTGTTGAGATTTGTATTCAGCAACAGGTATTCTCTTAACGTAACCGAAGTGAGTTCTAGAAATAACAACGTCTTCTCTAGGAATAAGTTCTTCGTCTTCAATACTGCCTTCAAGATGAGAAATTTCAGTTTTTCTCTCTCTGCCGTATTTTTCTTTAATTAAGATTAAATCGTCTTTAATGATAGCGTCTACTCTAGAAACGTTCGCTAAAATGTCTTTATAATCAGCGATGAGTTTGTGCAAATCTTCAAGTTCTGCTTGAAGTTTGGATACCGCTAAATTGGTAAGCGTTTGCAATCTCATATCGAGTATTGCGTTTGCTTGCTTGCCTTCCGCATCTAAATCAAACTCGCGAATAAGCCTATCCGCCGCTTCAACCCTATCTTTACTCGTTTTGATAATTTTGATAACCGCGTCGATATCCGAAAGCGCTTTTACAAGACCAGATACTATTAAGCATCTCTCTTCCGCTTTATCAAGGTCGAACCTAGTTCTTCTAGTGATAACGTCCCTTTGGTGCTTGTGGTATTCAACTAAAATCTCTTTGAGATTTAATACCTTTGGATCAGTTCCTACGAGCGCAAGAAGAATAATACCGTCGGATACTTGAAGTTTTGTTTGCTTGTATAAGGTGTTGAGTACTACTTGGGGGTTTGCGTCTTTCTTGATATCAATAACGATTCTCATACCGTGGCGGTCAGATTCGTCGTTGATATCGGCAATTCCCTCGATTTTCTTGTCGGTAACGTACTCAACTATCGTTTTGATAAGTTTTTCCTTGTTTACTTGATAAGGAAGTTCGGTTACTACGATTCTGTTCTTAGTTCCGCCTGCGTATTCTTCGATCTCGCACTTAGAACGTAAAACGTAACCACCTCTACCCGTGCGATAAGCGTTTTTAATACCGCTTCTTCCCATCAATATACCACCGGTTGGGAAGTCTGGCGCAGGAACGTATTCCATAAGTTCGTCAATAGAAATATCGGGATTGTCTATAACCGCGATAGCACCGTCTATAACGTCGCTTAAATTGTGCGGTGGAATATTCGTTGCCATACCAACGGCGATACCGTCCGCACCGTTAACTAAAAGGTTTGGGTATCTTGCGGGTAAAACTACGGGTTCTTTTCTAGTATCGTCGAAGTTAGCCTTGCAGTCTACCGTGTTTTTATCGATATCGCGAAGCATTTCAAGAGCGAGTTTACTCATCTTTGCTTCGGTGTATCTGTACGCTGCGGCGGGGTCACCGTCGACCGAACCGAAGTTGCCGTGACCGTCAACGAGCGGAAGATTTATTGAGAAATCTTGCGCTAAACGAACGAGCGCGTCGTAAACTGAACTGTCACCGTGCGGGTGATATTTACCTAAAACGTCACCGACGATAGCCGCACATTTCTTAAACGGCTTGTCGGGAGTTAAGCCCATCTCGTTCATTGAGTATAAAATTCTTCTGTGAACGGGTTTTAAACCGTCTCTAACGTCGGGAATCGCACGCGAACGGTTAACCGCCATCGCGTAGTCGATGAAACTTTGGCGAAGTTCAGAATCGACTTCAACGTTGACGAGTTTCGTCATCGACAGAGTTTTCTTAAATTCGGCGGTAAGTTCTTCACTTATTACTTTTTTAGCCATAATTTTCTCTCCTATCAAGTATCAAGGTCTGCGTTCGCAAATTTAGCGTTATCTTCGATAAATTTACGACGAAGTTCGGGTTGTTCGCCCATCAGTAGCGAGAAGTGAGCGTCCGCTTCAATAGCGTCTTGCACGGTAACGCGCCTTAAAGTTCTGGTTTCGGGATTCATTGTAGTGTCCCAAAGTTGACTCGCGTCCATTTCACCAAGACCTTTGTAACGCTGAATATCACATCTTTCGTTTTCTTTTAAGAATTCTTCCTTGTCTTCTTCCGTGTAGAAGTAGTGTTCTTGCTTGCCCTTAGTTATCTTGTAAAGCGGGGGCTGAGCAATGTATACGTGACCTTCTTCAATGAGCGGTCTCATATACCTAAAGAAGAACGTGAGAAGAAGTATTCTAATGTGCGAACCGTCAACGTCGGCATCGGTCATACAAATAATTCTGTCGTAACGAAGTTTAGTTACGTCAAAATCGTCTAGCATACCACCGCCAAACGCAGTTATCATAGCCTTAATTTCTTCGTTTTCAAGTACTCTATTAATTCTAGTTTTTTCAACGTTTAATATCTTACCGCGAAGGGGAAGTACCGCTTGGAAACGACGGTCTCTACCCTGTTTTGCCGTACCGCCCGCAGAATCGCCTTCTACTAAGCAAATTTCGCAAAGTTCAGGGTCTTTACAAGAACAATCTGCAAGTTTACCGGGTAAGCGAACGTTTTCAAATACGCCCTTTCTAGTTGCTTCCCTTGCCTTTCTAGCGGCTTCTCTTGCCTTTTTAGCCGTTAAACATTTTAAAATCAACTCTTTGGCAACCGATGGGTTTTCTTCCAAAACGGTGGCGAATTCTTCGCTCATAGTCTTGTTTACGAGCGTTCTCATGTCCGCATTGCCAAGTTTAGTCTTAGTTTGACCTTCAAATTGAGGATTGAGAAGTTTTACCGAAATAACGGCGGTTATGCCCTCTCTAACGTCTTCACCTGAAAGTTTATCGTCATCAGTCTTTAAAAGGTTTAATTTTCTGCCTGCATCGTTTACAACCTTGGTAAGTGCAAGTTTAAATCCGTCTAAGTGAGTTCCGCCTTCAACGTTGTTAACGTTGTTTGCAAACGCTAAAATTTGTTCGTTATAACCGTCGTTATACTGGAAGGCAATTTCGATAGTTTCCTTATCGAACTTTTTCTTCATATAAATGGGTTCCGGCGTTAAAACTTCTTTGTTGTGGTTTAAAACTTCAACGTATTCTTTAATACCGCCGGTAGAAAGCATCTCATCCTTTCTCTCTTGACCTTCTCTCTCGTCTTGTAAAACGAGTTTTACGCCCGTGTTAAGGAAAGCAAAGTCTCTAAGCATTCCCCTAATCGTTTCGTACGAGAAATCCGTCGTAGAGAAAATCGTTGCATCAGGCTTAAAGGTTACGCAAGTACCAGTTTCAGTCGTATCTTCTAAAACTAAAAGTTCTGTTTGCGGAACGCCGATTTTGTATTCTTGACGGTAGTGTTTACCGTTTTGATAAACGTCAACGCTGGCAAACTCGGATAAAGCGTTGACCGCTTTTAAACCTACGCCGTGAAGACCTGAAGAAATTTCGTAACCACCGTCGCCGAACTTACCGCCTGCGTTGGGGTGAGTCATAACGAGTTCTACAGTTGAAATACCTTCTTCACGCATACCAGTCGGGATACCACGACCGTTGTCTCTTATCGAACACGAACCGTCACTGTGAATGGTTACGGAAATCGTGTCGCAATAACCTGCAAGCGCTTCGTCAATAGAGTTGTCCACCGTTTCTTTTACAAGGTGATGAAGACCGTATGCATCGGTGTTTCTAATGTACATACCCGGTCTTAAACGGATGTGCTCTAAGCCTTTACATTCCCTAATCTGATCGGCACCGTATTCGTTAACTACTTTGTTTTCAGTTTCCATTTCTCCCTCCGTCCGCCAAAGCGGTAAAGTGTGAAATTATATAGTAATACTATATTCGTAGTAATTATAACATACGCGCGCGCAAAAGAAAAGTGTTTTTTGAAAAAAAGTTTAAAAAAAGAGTGCTAAGCACTCATTTTTTACCGTTAATTTTTGAATGGGCAATAAAAAAAGGGCTGAACGCCCTTTGATTATAAGTTTTTAAGTAGAATTTCCATATATTTTTTCTCGCTTTTTGCTATGCCCAAAACGGGATAATCGTCGCAAAACTTAATTCCGCTTTCTAAGATAAGTTTCGCCCAGTCTTTCTCACCGTTCCAAATGCGATAACACGCGTGAATTCTATACGTTTGCGGACGGCTCGGTTTTTCAAACACCGCCACCATTGACGCTTCGTTTGCTTTAATAAATTTCCTATCTTCCATAAGCACGGCGCTGAAAAATATCTCTTCAAAAATCTCGTCGTTAAGGTTAGAAATCTCGGATAAATCGCTTATCTCTCTAAGTTCTTTAAGCGCGCGCTCCTCGTCGTTTTTAACGTAGGCAAGATATCTAAGATATCTTATATTTGCAGAATACCCTTCCGTTCCCTTGTAATTTACAAGTAACGTGGAATCTAAATCGCTCGGCTCAACGCCATTAAATAAACTAGCGGTTGCCTTAAAGTAATTTTCTATAATGAGTTTTTCTTCACCGCCCGATAAATACTTGTAAACTAAGTATCCGTCACACCTTTCAAATATGGGAAGAAGGTTTACCATAAAAAAGTAAACGGTAAGCGGAAAAGTTACGCCGAACGCCGAGTATAACACTAGACTTTCAGATAACAAACATACTAAAACTTGGAAGAGCAAAAGTAAGAAAGTTCCGCCAAGCCCACCGCACGCTGAAAGTACGTATTTTTTTGCAACTTTATCGGTTGATTTTGGGTTTAATACGGTAAAGCCAAGTTCTCCCTGAGTTTTGCTAAGCCCAAGTTTATAATACCCTTTATCTTTGGTAAACTCTACGAACAAGAACTTTATAGAATAAAGTTCTAAACCGCATAACGAACCTATTATCGCATGCCCGAGTTCGTGAAGAATAGAGTTTAATATAAGCACGATTACTACGCCTGAAACAACGCTTATTGAAATTTTTAAAGCACTCGTTTTATATCCGCTTATAACGGACAAAAACAGCAACGCAAAAATCGCGATGCAAATCGCTATTATACAAATATTCGCAAGTATTTTTAGCCTATTTCTTCTCATTGTTAACCCTGTACTTTAAATAGCCTTCTAAATTATCTCCGTCGCTCGCGCAAACAACATCTATGCCGTACGCAATCATCACCGAGTAAAGTATCTCCGCCCCACCGCATATTATATCCGCGCGAGAACTTGCAAAAGGATATTTTTCACTTATCTCACTTGGCGAAAGAGCGTAGAGTTCACTTTTTATCTTTATTAAATCTTCTATCGTTATCGGTTTTTCTTCAACAGCACAAGGCGAATATTCGGTTGCGCCAGCGTTTATTAGCGCCAAGGTGGAAATAGTTCCACCTACGCCGTAAAATTTAACGGCAAAACGCCTTTTAACACCCATAATTTGCGAAGATAAGTAAGTCGAAATTTTTTCTTCATCTCTACCGAATAAAGAATTAACGCTAACCGCACCTAAAGGGTAACTAACGTCGTAAACGGTTTGTCCGCCTTCTTTTACGGCAACTTCGGTACTTGCACCGCCTATATCGATAACGCCACCGCTCTCACCTTTCAACGCGCCTAAAAGCGCAAGTTCGGCTTCAACTTCCCCAGAGATAACGTCAACCTTTGCGCCAGTTTTACTAAACACCGCGTCGACAAATTCGTTTCCGTTAACGGAATTTCTAACAGCGGCGGTTGCAAACAAGTAAATTTCATCCGCTCCGCTTTTTATCGCCTTATCAAATAAGACGGCAACTGCGTTGACCGTCCTATCCATTGAAACGTTTGATAACGCACCGTCAACCTTACCTTGGGCAAGACGGGTGGTTATTAAAAATTTTCGTTTTGCAGTACCGCTTGCGAGCATTAAGCGAACGGAATTACTGCCTATATCTATAACCGCAGTCATAGTAAAATCACTCTTCCTCGTTTTCGTAGTACATACCGAGTTCCCTTGCCCTCTCTTCAATCTTTATCCTAAGATTCCAAAGTTCAATCTCGTCTTCGGTATTTTCAATTAACTCTTCAAGATAGGCGATTTCCGCGTCTAACTGCTTTATTCTGTTTTTGCGCTGAATAATGCCTACGAGTTGGTACGTTATCATAACCACGAGCACCGTAACGAGCATTATCATTCCGCTTAGAACTGCGGAGAATACGCGCCTTTTCTTTTCTTCGTTCATTACTTAGTTTTACCCTTAAAAATGTAATCTTGATTACATTATACACTCTACTTGACAAAATTGCAACCGCTTTATGAAAACTAAATTTATATAAAATTGCACCGAGCATAACGCACGCCACCATATAAATTCTAAAATCGGGTAAAGAAAATAAATGCGATAGGTAAATAAACCATATGGAAAACGATAAAATTCCTAAGCAAATAACGCCCTCTTTTAAAACTCTTCGCTTAAAGAACTTTGCTATAAATAAAAACGGCTCGACGTAAACACCCATTATAACACCGAAAAACAAGCACGCTAAAATAACCCTTGGCTGTTCGAGTGATAAAAACATTATTTAAAAACCTTTTTTAATAAGTTTTTTCCACTTCCTAAAAACTTAGTTGAAGTAACGTTTCCGCTTGCGGTAAAAATTCCGTTTTTCTCGTCGAAAGCGGTAATTTTAAGCCCGTCGCCAAGCGCAACTAAGGTTGAACCATCCTTTAAGGTAAGTCTTATTTCACGCTCGGAAAAAGCAATCACTTCCCTTGCTTCGGTAACGGTTATTTTTCTCTTGTTTTCGATAGTTAAAAGTTGTAAATTTTCCATAAAAAACTCCTCATAAATACTTATGAGAAGTTTATAATTTTTATGTTAATCTAGTTTCATATCGCCAAACTTAATTAAGTTTTTCTTGCGCATAAATTCTGAAACTAAAAGGGAAACGCCCGCTGGAATAATAAATAAGCAAAGCGCAATGCCTAAAACGGTTAGAAGTGGGGAAATACCGTACAACGCGTTAGCGTCGATAACGCCGAACAAACCAACTAGTCCACTAGTTCCCATACCACCGCCAGCGGCAGTACATCTAACGTTTAAAAGCACAGCAACTAAGCCCGCTACCGCGCTAGAAATAATTTCGGGTAACATAATTATAGGCTTTTTCATAATGTTGGGAATTTGAAGCATGCTCGTGCCTATTCCTTGCGAAATAAGACCGCCCACGCCGTTTTCACGGTAACTGGTAACCGCAAAACCTACCATGTGTGCAGCGCAACCTGCAACCGCAGCACCGCCCGCTATTGCGAAAACTTCGGGATTTGAAAGTGCGGTGTTTGAGCCAGCAATCGCTACCCATATTGCAGCGGACGACGTTGGCATAGTAAGAAGTATGCCCATAACCACCGCAATAAATATACCAACTAAAATTTTAACCGCTTCGCCGGCGTTGATAGTGATAACTAAAAGTTTAGCGAATAAATCGATAAGTTTAATGAACGGCCAAGCAACGAACACGCCTGCAAAAGCGAGTAACATAGTTCCTAATGGAACTAAAATTATATCGAGTTTGGTTTTGCCAGCATAGAGCGAAACGATTTCAACGGCAAGTAAAGTCGTAACGTACGCACCTATCGGGTTGCCAGGCGCACCCATATTAAGGGCGGTGAAACCCACTCCGCCTACCATAAGTTTATCGGCAAACGCGCCTACCATACCTGCAACCGCGCACGAGAAAACTAAGAGTTTGTTCTTAGTAAGTGCATAAGCGATGCCAACGCCTATGCCTGCGCCCATTAAAGATTTTGCAACGTTTGCAATAGATAAAAGCGTTCTACCAACGTAATTATCCCCTATCCAGCCTGCAATTTGAGCGAGAATAGTTCCCGCAATCAACGTGCAGAACAAGCCTTGAGCCATGCCCGAAAAGGCAGTTATAAACCAACGTGTAGCAATTTTTTTGATCTTTTCCTTCATATTAAATTATCTCCACCAAACTGTTGTCAACTTGATCGCAAGAAGACAAAACGTATTCAACGCCGTTAAGGTTAAGCCTATGATACGGAACGACGCCTTTGCCGTGCAAGTGACCGTATACCACTTTGTCAACTTTATTATCTTCAAAAATTTTAGTAAAGAGCGAAGGTTCGCGCCTTACGTTAAAGGGCGGATAGTGAATTAAGCAAATAAGCTTGTCCCCATCTTCCATAAGTTTTTTAGCGGAAGAAAGAGCAAGTTTAAACCTTTCCGCTTCGCGCTCGTAGATATGGCGGTCATGCTCGTCAAAGTCAGGCGAGCCTTCTACCGCCCAACCACGCGAACCGCAAAATACGACGTTACCTATCTTAATCGCGTCGTTTTGAAGAGCATAAACGCCGTTTGGAAGACTTTCCCTTATCCTAGTTATGCCCTGCCACCAGTAATCGTGGTTTCCGCGAATTAAAATCTTTTTGCCGTTAAGACCGTCAAACCATTTAAGGTCTTCAAGCGCACCGTCGAGTTTCATAGCCCAACTGATATCTCCGCAAATAAGCACGATATCGCCATCTGACACCTTTGACTGCCAGTCGTATTTAATTTTGTCAAGATACCCATCCCACTTATCGCCGAATATATCCATAGGCTTTTCGCCACTTAGCGATAAATGAAGGTCGCTTATTGCGTAAACTTTCATAAAATAATTATAGCACTATCAATTTTGAAACGCAAGCGTTTTAAGGCAATAAAAAAAGCGTACTAGTACGCTTTTTAGTATATTTATTTATTAAATATTACCGTCCCCGTCGGGAAAGAGTGGCAGTTCAAAAAATCCCGAGCACACTTCTTGAGTGTATTCTTGGCACGGTGGAATTGTCGCGTAGCCGTAAGACGGAATTAAAAGTTCAACCGTCATAACGATTTTTATAATGCTCGTCGTACAGAACGTTACGTTGAAAGTATTTCCCGAAACGTAAGTTCCTTCCGGCGATACTACGGATACCACCGCTTCCACTTCGTACGGCATAATCGACGGTGCGGGAACGTGCAAGATAACGTCTTGGGATAGAGTTATCGTAGCCGTACCCTTTCCTTCAACTCCGTTTGCGTCGGTATACAAAACTTCAACGGGAACGTTGTAAGTTACTTGCACCCTACTTAAATTCGGTCTATCGGGAAGTGGATCTACTTGCAATGAAGTAATTTCAGCAAGGGTTTTGATATTGCGCGCGCTGACGAAAGTTAAAGGATATGTAGGATTTGCTGGCGTTACGCTCGTTAAAGTTACGTTGACGTTTTCTTCTTGAGCCTGTCTAATACACGCGTCGAACACCTTTTTTACTTGAATACAAACCTTATCGCACAGACCGCTTGCAGGATTACCGCTAAGCCTTCCTGGGCATCTGTCCGTAGGACAATTACAGAAAAATGACATTTTTGCCTCCTTGTTTTAACCTGTTCACTCTATAAATATGCAAACTTAGAAAAAATTGACACTCCTTGACTAAAAAATGAAAATGTGTTACCATATAAATTATGAAAAAGCGTCTTACTAACGAGCAAAAATTGCATCTTAGAAAAATAAAAACTCCACCCCAGTTTATCTATAAAACTTTGGGCAAGATTTGGAAACTGTTATTCCTAAAAAAATACGGCGTTAAGGTAACTTTTAAAAGCGATCCTAGAAAGGACGTTGGTCAACATATTTTTATCAGTAACCACGCGTCTAGAAACGATTATATGTTTACGGCAATTCCGCTTTTACCAAACGTTTATAACTTCGTTGCGGGATACAATGAGTTTTACCGCTCGCACTTAAAGGGAATATTTTCCTTACTTCAACATATCCCCAAGAAAAATTTCACGCCTGACCCCTATTCGATTAAAGAAATTTCAAGGGTTATAAAAAACGGTGGAAATATATTTTTATTCCCCGAAGGCATGAATTCTATCGCGGGTATGAACCAACCCGTTGCCATAGGTACTGGAAAGTTTATCAAGCACTTTAAACTTCCAGTTTATTACTCTGTAATAAAAGGTGCGTTTTTGACCTTTCCTAAACACACGAACAACGCCTACCCCGGTCATATAGAAGTCGTAATTGATAAGATGTTTTCGCCTAAAGATCTTGAAACGCTTTCCCCAGAGCAAATTGAAGATATAATAAACGAAAAACTCTATCACGACGATTATAAGTGGAATAAACTTTATCGCTACCACTATAAAACAGACGGTCTTTCAGCGCAAGGGCTGAGCGACGTGTTATACCTATGCCCTAAGTGTGGATGCGATCACTCTATGGTTTCGCGTGGGGACGCGATATGGTGCACCGAGTGCGGTAACGGTGCAACGATTGACGACACTTATTCTCTAACTCCGTTAGACGACAACTGCGTTATCCCCGAAACTCAAAGCCACTGGTTTAAAATGCAGAGAGAACGCGCGAAAGAAACCGTTAAAAACCCCGATTTTTCATTTTCTTGTAAAGTTAAACTTGGAACTCTTCCAGAATATAAATATCTCAAACACGGAAAAACTAGTGAAATTACTGGCGAAGGAATTTTAACGATAGATATTAACGGACTTACCTTTAAAGGTAAAAACGACGGAAAAGATTTAGAATTTAACGTTGAACCGCAAAACTTACCCACCTTTGGTATGTGCACGGACGTTTCGAGATTTTACACTTTCGTAGATGGTAAATTCTACGAATTCTATCCCGAAACTAGATGCGTTGAAAAGTTCTTCCTACTCACCGAAGAATTACATAGACTTAGCGGTGGAAAATGGCAAGACTTTAAGTTTGAAAAATAATCGTAAAAAAAGCGAGAACGTTGAGTTCTCGCTTTTAGTTTTATTCTTGAGTTTCGGGTTCGGCTAAGGTATAACCGGTGTCGCCGTAAATAAATTGCTCATAAGTTACGGTTATATTTTTAGTTGCGCCCGATCTTTCAACGGTGAAAGTTACGGTATCGCCAACGGAAAGTTTGAGTTTGTTAAGGAACGTTACCGTATCGTACGCTCTAGTTGAAGACGTTAAGGCAACTACGTAAGATTGATTCTTGCTAGAAACGGCGCGAATCATATCGCCAACTTGTAAACCCGCTTCTTCATAAACGCTACCTTCCTTTATAGCCATTACGCAAACGGGATAGGTGCGGAAATTGTACGAATAATCGGCAATTGCAATTTCCGAGCCGAACGACAACGCGTAGTTATACTCGGCACAAGCCCTTGCCCTACCTTCAACGTAGCCGTAATTATATACGTACTCGCTGTTGTAGAAGTAAGTTTCGGTTAAACTTTCAAAAACTTCCATCGCATCGTCAACTGGAATAGCGAAATTAAGCCCTTGAAGCCCCGAATAACCCGCATTTACTACGCCAACGAGATTTCCTTGCGTATCAAATAGTCCACCGCCTGAATTACCGCCGTTTATCGAACAGTCCGTTTGAATAAGGTCCATATAACCAAGGTCGGCAACGTTAACCGTTCTTTTTACGGAAGAAATAATACCTTTGGTTACCGTTCCACCCAAAGTGCCTAAGGGGTTACCTATCGCAACCACTTCTTCACCAACTTTTAAGGGTGCAACTCCTTCGATATCTCTTCTAACGGCAACTGCAAGGTCTACTTTATCCGCAGAATAACCGTCGCCGTAAGGATATAATTGTAAAACGGCAATATCGGAATCGGGGTCACCACCGATTAGTCTTGTGCTATATTGATTACCGCTTATATCTTTAACTAAATATTTATCCCCACCGTCAATAACGTGGTGGCAAGTTAAAACGAAATAATAATCGTCTATATTATCTTGTGTTTCAGTTCCTGTAACCGATAAAATAATACCACTACCCGCACCCGTGCCTTGCGCAATTTCACTTTGAGTATAAATTTCAACGACTGACGGTCTTACCGCGTCAAGCATTTCAACGAGCGAACCATAGTTCGGCGTTGCGGTTGACGTTTGAACGGTAACTTCAAACTTTTCAACTGGACCTTCAACGGTGGAATCTTGGGTGGTTATAACGCACGAAGTAAGCGTAAACGCCATACTCATAATAAGTATTGCAATTAACGATAAAATCTTTTTCTTCATAACTCTCCTTAGTTTATCTAATAATTACTATAATTATTCTCTACTTTATTATATTTTACACTATTGTTAAAATTATGGCAAGTGGGTGAAAAATTTTTTCAAAAAACAAAGACCGTTTTTAAAAAGTAAAACGGTCTTTTCTGCTCCGTTTTTTATCAAAGGAACAGAAAAGACCCATTCCACGTAAAAAACTTCGCTATTTTAAGTAACGAACTATAATAAACCTTAACTCAAATCACTCTCGTAAAACTTTCAGGTTTTGTCGTTACGATAATAGTATTGTCACAATTTTTCGCTTTTATACAAGAATTTTAAAAAAAATAAAAAAAGCATAGGCTATACCTATGCCTTAATTATTTAAAATTTTGATAAACTTATTAAGACGTTAGAAACAAGCAAGACAAGGCTCGTAAAGACGGTACGGCAACGATTGACCTTGTTGGTCATCGTTAGTGCAACGGCTTTGCAGAAACGCAGTATTGCGATGTTTATAACGGCTTAATCTTCGTCTTCAATTTCGGGAAGTTCCACGTTATGATATACGTTTTGAACGTCGTCGTTATCTTCAAAAGCGTCCATCATCTTATTGAAAGAGATGAGTTGCTCGTCGTTTAAGGTAATTTTATCGTTAGGAACCATCATGATGTCCGCTTCGATAAGAGTTAAGCCCTTTTCTTCAAAGTATTTTCTAACTGCAGAAAATTCCGAAGGGGAAGTTCTAACTTCAAAAGCGTCGTCTTCAGTAATAACGTCGTCAGCGCCAGCGTCGAGAGCCATTTCCATAACCGCGTCTTCATCAAGGTCAACGGTTCTTTCAATAACGATAACGCCCATGTTTTCAAACATGTACGATACTGAACCAGTAGTTCCCATATTTCCGCCGTATTTGTCAAAAATGTGTCTTACTTCGCCAACCGTTCTATTAACGTTATCAGTAAGCGTTGAAACGATAACTGCACTACCGCCGATACCGTAACCTTCGTAAGTTTTAACTTCGTAGTTTACGTTACCAAGTTCGCCAGCCGCTTTCTTGATACTTCTATTTATGTTGTCGTTAGGCATGTTTGCCGCTTTTGCCTTAGCAATAACGTCGGCAAGTTTACTGTTAGTTGCAGGGTCTGCACCCGCTTTTGCAGCAACGGCAAGTTCTCTGCCAAGTTTAGTGAAAATTTTACCCTTAGCAGCGTCCGTTTTAGCCTTTTTATTTTTAATGTTCGCCCATTTACTATGTCCTGACATATTTTTTCTCCTTAAATAAGTGAGTGTTAGTTTTTTAAATTATACATCATCAGCGCACACGCTACCGACGCGTTTAAACTTTCAATTTTACTATCCATGGGGATAGTAAGAACGGTGTCCGCCATCGATTTTACCGCTTGAGAAACGCCGTTTCCCTCGTTGCCGATAACTATTGCAAAGTTACTGCTTGGCTTGTAATCAAACAAGTTTTTACCGCCGAAATCTGCAACGATTATCTCGTAACCAGATAATAGATTTTTAATATCTTCTACTTCGCATTTTATAGCGTTTACGAAATAAATTCCACTCATCGACGCCCTAACCGCCTTTGGCGAATACGGATCAACACACGATAAAAGATAGATATCGCTATAACCGCACGCCGTTGCAGTACGGATAATCGTACCCATATTGCCGGGGTCTTGAATCCCGTCGAGTATAATAGCGTTGCCACTCGGCTTTTTCAAAGATAAATCGGGAATTTTAACCACCGCGAGTACGCCTTGCGGTGTGGTTTCATCGGATAAATACGAAAATACTTGCTCGGTAACCGTTAATATCTCCGCGCTCGTTTGAAAGGTAAAATCAGCCTTTTGCGATACTACGATATAAGATATATCTTGACCGTATTTTATCGCTTCCGTTACCATTTTAACGCCTTCAACGATATATAAACCGTGTTCACGCCTACCCTTTTTATCTTTTAAACTCGCTATCTTTTTAATGAGCGCGTTTTGCTTTGACGAGTATATCATAAAAACTACAATTAGGCTATTGATAAAATCAATAGCCTAAACGCGTAAACTCTTATTTTTCAAGTTTTGCTTTTGCTTTCTTTACGAGTTGAGCAAAAGACTTTTCATCAGCAACTGCCATGTCAGCAAGAACCTTTCTGTTAAGGTTGATGCCTGCAAGTTTTAAACCGTGCATAAATTTGCTGTAAGAAATTTCGTTCATTCTGCACGCTGCGTTAATTCTAGCAATCCAAAGTTGACGGAAATCTCTCTTTTTATTCTTTCTTCCAACGTATGCATAGTTTAAGGATTTCATTACCGCTTCTCTAGCAACTCTGTAAAGTTTGCTCTTAGAACCGTAGTAACCCTTAGCAAGTTTCATAATCTTTCTGCGTTTTTTAACTGCGTTAACGCCTCTTTTAATTAACATATCCTATTTCCCCTCCTCTATTACGCTTTGTAAGGAATAATAGACTTAATAGTCCTTTCCTGAGTAGCGGAAACGTATGCGCCGCTTCTAAGTCTTCTCTTTCTCTTCGTGGTCTTCTTAGATAAAATGTGGCTCTTACCTTGATGACCTCTTTTTACTTTGCCGGTAGCGGTAAGCGAGAAACGCTTCTTCGCACCACTATGCGTCTTCATTTTTGGCATAATTTTGTCCTCCTAAAATTTTGTGTTTGCCCTTTGGCTTACGCCTTGGGGGCTAATATCATAAGAATATTTCTTCCTTCCAAAAGTGGTTTCTTTTCAATAACCGCGTCGTTTTCAATTATAGAATAGAACTTATTCATAACTTCAACGCCTAAGTCAGAGTGTGCGTTTTGACGACCGCGCATTCTTATTGAAACTTTGATTTTGTTGCCGGCAGCAAGGAATTTTTGCGCCTGCTTTGCCTTAACGTTTAAGTCGCCTATATCTATCGTCATAGACAACCAAATTTCTTTAAGTTCAACAACTTTTTGATTTTTACGCGCTTCCTTTTGCTTTTTGATTTGCTCGAACTTGTACTTGCCGTAGTTCATAACCTTACAAACCGGGGGTTGCGCGTTTGGGGAAATTTTAACGAGATCCAAGTCGCTTTCATAAGCGATTTGAAGTGCTGCGCTTGCGCTCATAACGCCAAGTTGCTCACCGTTTGCGCCGATAAGCCTAACTTCCCTATCAACTATTTCTTCATTGATTTGGTGCTGATTTTTAATAATCGTGTACCTTCCTTAAAAAAAATTGACGGATTACAAAAGTAACCCGTCATTAAAATGCCCATTTAGGCAATTAAATCTATCATAGCCTAGCGAACCTAATTGTTGCCGGCGAGAAGGGGTAACTTCTGCTTGTCGAGAATATATTACCACTTCTTTTTGCGTTTGTCAAACGATTTTACGTCGTTTTTAGTCGAGTTTTAAAGATTTTACTTCGGCTTTTACGCGACTAATGAAATCTTCAACGCTCATAACGCCGATATCGCCAAGTTTTCTATCTCTAACCGCAACCGTGCCAGTTTCAATTTCCTTATCTCCAACGATAAGCATATACGGAACTTTGTCAAGTTGCGCGTCTCTTATCTTTCTACCCATCTTTTCGCTACGAAGGTCGAGCGACGGACGGATACCCGCTTCTAAGAGTTCACTCCAAAGTTTACGGCAGTACTCTTCACTTCTATCAGTCATAGAGAGTATGCTTGCTTGAACGGGTGCCATCCAAAGCGGAAGTGCGCCAGCGTACTTTTCAAGCACGAGCGCAAGCGTTCTTTCGTAACAGCCAAGGCTCGTTCTGTGGATAACGTAGGGGTATTTCTTTTCGCCGTCACTATCGGTGTAAACCATCTCAAAGCGCTTTGCAAGTTGGAAGTCGATTTGAATAGTAACGAGCGTGTCTTCTTTACCGTAAACGTTTTTAATTTGAACGTCGAGTTTCGGGCCGTAGAACGCCGCTTCACCGTCGGCTTCGGTATATTCAATGCCAAGGTTATCTAAAATGGTTTTCATTTGACCTTGAACTTTTTCCCATTCTTCTTCAGAACCGATGTATTTTTCCTTATTGTTTTTATCCCATTTAGAAAATCTATAAGAAACTTCGTCGTCAAGACCGATTGCCTTCATCATATAGTGCATAAGGTCTACGCAACCTTTGAACTCCTGTTCAAGTTGTTCGGGCGTGCACGCTAAGTGGCCTTCGGAAATGGTGAATTGTCTAACTCTTATAAGGCCGTGCATTTCACCGCTATCTTCGTTTCTAAAAAGAGTTGAAGTTTCGCCAAAACGCATGGGTAAATCACGATAACTTCTGGGTTTATTAAGGTAAACTTGGAACTGGAAGGGGCAAGTCATCGGGCGGAGCGCGAAAACTTCTTTATCTTTTTCTTCATCGCCTATAACGAACATGCCTTCTTTGTAGTGATCCCAGTGACCTGAAATCTTGTAGAAATCACTCTTTGCCATTAAGGGAGTTTTTGTTAAAATATAACCCCTTTTCATCTCTTCGTCTTCAACGAAACGCTGTAAAACTTGGATAGTTTTAGAGCCCTTTTCTAAAAGGACGGGAAGACCTTGGCCAAGCGTGTCAACGGTCGTAAAGTAACCGAGTTCTCTACCGAGTTTATTGTGGTCGCGAAGTTTTGCTTGTTCGAGTTTTTCAAGGTATTCGTCAAGTTGACTCTTCTTTTCAAAAGCAGTACCGTAAATGCGCGCAAGCATTTTGTTCTTGCTGTCGCCACGCCAGTACGAGCCGTTGAGTGCAGTTAACTTAAACGCCTTGATTTTACCAGTTGACGGAAGGTGCGGTCCACGGCAAAGGTCGGTAAACGCGCCTTGCTTGTAGAAGGAAATTTCTTCGCCTTCGGGTAAATCTTCAATAAGTTGAACCTTATAAGGTTCACTATACTTTTTCATAAGTTTAATAGCGTCGTTTCTCGGAAGAGTAAACCTTTCGATAGGCAAATCGCTTTTGATAATCTTTTTCATCTCGTCTTCAATCTTAGAAAGGTCTTCTAAGGTTATAGGCGTTTTGAAATCGATATCGTAATAAAAACCCGTTGCAGTAGTTGGACCGATAGCTAAGTTGCAAGTTGGGTAAATACTCTTCACCGCTTGTGCTAAAACGTGCGAACAAGTGTGACGATAAACGTCTAAACCCTCTTCGTCACGAAGGGTTAAAATGGCAACCTTGTCGCCTTCTGCTACTTTACAAGATAAATCAACGGCAACGCCGTTAACCTTGCCTGCTACTGCGTTTCTTGCTAAGCCTTCGCTGATTTTAAGCGCAACGTCGTAAACGCTAGCGCCGTCAACTACTTCAAGAACGCTTTCATCGGGTAAATAAACTTTCATAATACTCTCCTTATGCTTTCGTTTGTAAATAGTTATACGAAAAACTTTGTTTTTCGTTATATGTTGCTACTGCAACGTTATATGCGAACCGTCGTTCGCGTTATATGCAAAACTATGGTTTTACGTTATTGATTTTTGTTTGTATAAAACTTTTAAGACGTTAGAAACAAGCACAAGAAGGCTCGACGGCAATCTCATTGGGCGCAATAGACCTTTTTGGTCATTGCGGTCAAGAGTTGACGGCAGTTAACGCACTTGTGCGCCGTTTATAACGGATTAAAAAACGCCCTTAGACTTTGTCTAAGGACGTTCGTAAACGCGGTTCCACCTTAATTGCCGATAAAATATCGACCACTTTAATTGCGATAAGTTCGCTAAACTCAGGTTTTTGCGGGTGGTTTCACTTGCCGTTCTGCGTTATTGCCTTTCAGCCGTTAGCAACTCTCTTTGAACGCTCGACGGGGCTACTTATCCCAACCTAATCTTTAATTGTGTTCTAATTATATAACCACAAAAAATTTTTGTCAACTAATTTTGCGAAAAGTATGAGTTTGAAAAGCGAACTCTATCGCCGTAGAGTTGTTTTATATAATCTTCGTCCGTTTTAGGAAGTTTGGACGCGAGTTCAACTTCGCCAGCGCCCGATAAAAGTATCTCTTTAACGATGGATATTTCCCCACTATCGCCAGAGAGTAGTTCTCTTCGCTTTAATAGGTTGTAACGCTTATCGTAAACGCAACCCTCGTCGAAATACACTCTCTTTCCACCCTTATCCTTTATAAGATATACGATAAAATCTTTAAGTTGGCTTGACTGAAAACTTTCGGGAACGTAACTTAAAATATCTAGCCACTTTTCTTTTAGCGGTTTCATCCTGAAATTGAAAATTCCGTCAAGGGCATACTCGTTAAAACTTTTTAGTTTTTTAACGACGTATCTCTTGTCTTCTTCAATATCCGCGGCGATGAGCGAAGTTAGCAACAGTTCGCTCTCAACAGGTTTTAAATTTGATAGGTTTATATTCCTTTTGAAAAAAGTGTACTTATAATTTATCGAAATTACGTCCGCCATCTTATCTTCCGCTTCGCTAACTACTAAGTCGCGATAAGACGACGGAACGTCAATAACTAGTTCGTATCTATTTTTTCCACCGCGAACGTCAACTAAACAACCCAGTTGTTTATTAACTGCGGAAAGCGTTTCCCTTATATAGTTTACGTTATTGCCGTTTTTAGCGCTATCGGTAATTTTTATTTGACTCATACTCTTAAGTCTATGCATTATTTTTTATTTTAATTAAAACTTCGCTTAATAAATTTATAAATTTCAGAAAGTACGATAATACTGAACGCCACCGCTATCATTTTAAGCCACACCACTAACGGCAACGCAACCGTGCCGAAAAACTTTCCAAACGCTTGAGTAAACAGTATCTGCATTATAAAAGTTACGAAAAACACTATTAGCATAGGCTTGTTGCTCTTTAAATCCTTAAACACGCTGACGCTTCCAAGTTCCCTTGCGTTAAAGGCGTTGAATAACTGAAAGAGTATAAACAGCGAAAAAAGTACCGTGTTCATAGCGTAACTACCCACTCTTAAAAAGTCGGTTTTTGCCTGAATTATAAGCACCGCGCAAATAAACACCGCGTGAAGTATAATTCTAAAAAACATCTTTAAAGTAACTAGGTTATCGCTTCGCTTTACTGGGGAATTAGACATATAGCCGTCGTCTCTCGTTTCAAGCCCCAAAGTAAGCGCGGGCGGTCCGTCCATTATAATGTTTATCCATAGAAGTTGAACGGTGGTAAAAGGATGTTCTATCCCTAAAATTAGCGATAAAACGATAAAAAATACAGCGGAAAAGTTTACGGATAACTGAAACATTATAAAACGTTGAAAGTTTCTATAAACGTTTCGCCCAAAGGATATTGCCTTTACTATCGTTGAAAACGAGTTATCTAACAAGATTATATCGCTTGCTTCCTTGGTAATTTCCGAGCCGTCGCCCATAGAAATGCCGATGTCGGCGTGTTTAATGGCGGGGGCGTCGTTAACGCCGTCACCGGTAACCGCCACCACTTCGCCCATTTCTTTAAGCGCGGTTACGATTTTAAGTTTAGTTTTTGGCGTACTTCTAGCAACCACCGTTATGTCGCTTAAAATAGACTTTAACTTTTCATCGCTAAGCCCTTCGAGTTCACTTGCGTTAACCACGCTTTTTCTATCCTTTGCAAGCCCTAACTCCCTAGCGATTGAAAACGCCGTTTCGATATTGTCGCCAGTTAGCATTTTAACGGAAATTCTTGCCCTTTTACAGTCTTCAACCGCACGCTTAACGTCCGCTCTAACAGGGTCGGCTATAACGGAAAACCCGTCGTAAACGAAAACGTCTTCACTCTTATGCGCAAACGCTATAACCCTTTTCCCGTCTAACTGAAAAGATTTTATCTTTTCAAGTTCTAAAAGTTTTTTATCTTCCGCCATTACTGAAAAGTTTATTATCTTTTCGGGCGCACCCTTTATATAGGTGGTTACGTTACTTCCGTCACTAACGGTTGTTTGCATATATTTTAGGTCCGACGAAAAGGGCTTTACGTCTAGTATAGTACGGCTACCCCTTATCTCTTTATAGTCTTTTTTGCGCTTTTGAATATATTCGAGTAACGCAAGTTCCGTTGGACTACCTACACCGCTATTTTTTCCACTTTGCAAAAACGCCGTTGAGTTAACTGCGGAATTTATAAGAATTTCACTCTCGCTTCCGCTATACGAAACGGTTTTTAAAACTTTCATCTTGTTTTCGGTTAAAGTTCCAGTTTTATCCGAACAAATAACGCTTACGCAACCAACCGTTTCAGTAGCCACCAGTTTTTTAATTAGCGCGTTTGATTTTGAAAGTTTTACAACGTTTAGAGTAAGTGCTATTGCTACCGTGGTTGGTAGCCCTTCGGGAACGGACGCAACGATTAAAACTATTGCGCTTAAAAAGGCTTCTTGCAAAGAGTTAAAAGTTACGCTATTACTTAAAAACAGCCTAATAGTCGTTAAAATTAGCACGAATACGGCGGATAACACGCCAAACCAAGTAACCGTTTTAGAAAGCCTGTCTAGTTTTTCTTGCAAGGGCGCGGAAACGCTTTTAGAGTTTTGCAAGTCGCTAGCGATAGTTCCCATTTCAGCGTTGTCGCCAACGGCGGTTACGATATATCTTCCACTACCAGAAGACACGAATGTTCCGCTATACACCGTGTTTTTGCGCTCGGCAAGCGGTGTGTTTGGGTTGAGAATTACGTCTGCGTTTTTTTGAGACGGCAAACTCTCGCCTGTGAGCGTTGACTCGTCAACGGAAAGCGAGTTTGAAGATATAAGTCTTCCGTCGGCAAAGATTTTGTCGCCAACATCAACGGTTACTATATCCCCCACCACTAATTCCGACTTTAAAATCGCCTTTTGCTCGCCGTTTCTTATAACTTTTACGAAGACGTTTGATTGAAGTCCCTCTAAAAGTTCAAACGCTCTTCGCGATTTCCCTTCCATATAAACGGTTAAAAACACACTTATCATAACGGAAAGTAAAATGCCTATGCACTCGTAAAAATCTCCGTCGCCAGTCTTTAAAAACTTGCCGAGGTTCACGCCTAGCGTTATAATCATCGCTATTTCTAAAATAACTAGCATAGGCTCGAAGAGTGCGTCGATTATTCGGCGGAAAAGCGATTTTTGCTTAACTTTAGTTATCTTGTTTTCACCGTATTTTACTTTTGAACTTTGAACGCCGTTATCGTCAAGCCCAGATATAGATGAGTTTAGTTGACTAAATAGATAATTTATAGTTTTATCGTGTACTTTCATAATTCACCACTTTATAACTATTATGAAAGTGCCGTTAAAATGATTTAAAAATTCATTTTGCTATTTACTTTTATATTTTATTATGATAAAATATTTAAGGTTGGAGGATTTACTTATGGATAAAGTTTTAAAATTGAACATCAAAGGCTATGACGCTGAACTTCCTATTTTACCGTTACCGTCGGGTATCAACATTGCGTTCTTTAACCTTCACGGCAATAGTGAAATGACTGAACATTGCGGTAAAGAAATTGCTAAACTCGTTTCCGATTGCGAAGTTTTAATCACGGCGGAATCGAAAGGGCTTCAACTTTGCCACGTTGTTGCGCGCGAACTTGGTCAACCCTACTACGCGGTTGCTAGAAAGAGCAAAAAACTTTATATGCAAGACGGGATTGACGTTTTGTACGGCGCATCTATCACGACTGGTACTGAACAACGCTTATACCTAAGCAAGCACGACGTTGATATTTTAAAGGGCAAAAAAGTTGGTATAGTTGACGACGTTGTGTCCACAGGTGCATCTCTTCTCGGCTTAGAAGCAATAGTTGAAAAGGCAGGCGGTATTATTCATAAAAAAGCCTTCGTTTTAGCAGAAGGCGACGCTGCGGATAGAAAAGATATCGTTTATCTTGAAAAAATCCCCCTTCTTTAATACTACGTTGAATATTTAACCACAATAAAAAATCAAGCCAAGCAATTATGCTTGGCTTATTATTTTTTCAAGTTCAACGAACTTTTGAACGGATAACTCTTCTCCCCTAGAAGATACGGAAACGCCTATATCGTTTAATAAACTCTCGCATTTTTCCCTTGAATAGCCGTAGCCTTTCATAAGGTTGTTAACGAGCGTTTTTCTTCGCATTGCGAAAGAATTCTTAATAAGCGTTCTAAAAGCCGTTAAATCGTTGATTTTGAACTTATTTTTGTTCAAAGTTATCTTGACCACCGCCGAATCGACGTTTGGCGCGGGATAAAACTTTTCTCTACCGATATACTCTATAATCTCGCTGTCTGCAACGGCGTTTATTGATACCGTGATACTGCCGTAATCGGCGGTTTTTTCTTTTGCGACTATTCTCTCTGCTACTTCTTTTTGAATAGTTATCACTATTGCCGTGCAATTTTTAGCGTCTTCAATAAAACGCATAATAATTGGCGTAGTTATATAATAAGGAAGGTTTGCAACTAGGATATACTCGCCACCTAGCATACTCTCTATCTCTTCCATAGAAACTTTCATAACGTCTTTAAAAATTATCTCGGCGTTATCAAATTCGCCAAGAGTTTTTTCAAGAACTGGTTTTAAATTTTGGTCAACTTCAAAACCGTAAACTTTTTTACATCTCTTTGCTATTTCCGCCGTGAGAGTCCCAGCACCAACGCCTATTTCTAAAACGGTGGTATCCTTAGTAACGCCCGAGCGCTCTACTACGCTACCGAGCAAATTTTCGTCCGTTAAAAAGTTTTGACCGAGCGACTTTTTGAATATGAAGTTTTTTTCCTTTAAAACGTTTTTAATATTCATAAAAATCCTTAAACTTGCGCAAAATTATATCGGGCAATAACGTTGGAAAGTTCCAAAGGTTTGTTTCCAAGCTAACTAAAGATAAAGCCAAACTATGTTTGGCTTACATATTGAAAAATCTTCTAAAATTTTCTTCTACTTGGGTTTCAACGCACTTTAAATCTACGCCGTAAACCCCGCTTAAAAACTCGTAAACCACGGGTACGTATTTAGGCTCGTTTACCTTGCCCCTAAAAGGCACGGGCGCCATAAACGGACAGTCCGTTTCCACTAATATTCTATCCATCGGAAGTGCTTTAACCACTTCCGCTTTTTTTGAGTTTTTAAAGGTGAGCGCACCGCCGAACGAGAAGTATGCGCCGAGTTTAAGTAGTATTTCAGCAATCTCTTTAGACCCCGAATAACAATGCATCAAAAAGCCTTTTTTGAGTTTTGGCGCGTATTCTTTTAAGATATTTACCGTATCTTGCCAAGCGTCACGCGAGTGAACGATAACCGGCATTTCAAGTTCAACCGCCAAGTCAAGTTGCTTGATAAATGCGGTTTTTTGAACTTCACGGTCAAACCCTTCGTAATAATAGTCAAGCCCTATCTCGCCTATTGCCAAGCACTTTTCGTGCTTTGCGTAAGTTTTAATGAGTGAGAGCGCGTTGTCGTCAATTTCCCCAGCGCTATCGGGGTGCGAGCCTGCGGAAAAGTAAACTTCTTCGCATTTTTCGGCGTTTAGCATAACTTCCTTTGAAGTTTTTACCGAACAGCCAACGTCAATAACGAGTTTTACCCCCGCGTTTAGATAGTCCGCCCTAACCCTATCGAAATCACATAGAATTTTAGGGTCTTGCAAATGGGCGTGAGAGTCGATAAACATTAGCCTACCACCGAACCTGCCGGCATATCGCTTTCTGGCGAAATGAGAACAACTTTATCGCCGTGTTCAGCGCAAAGTATCATACCTTCGCTAGTAACACCGCAAAGTTTTGCTGGCTTTAAGTTGGCAACGAGAATTACCTTTTTGCCTACGAGTTCTTCGGGTTTGTAATACTTTTTAAGCCCAGACGCAACAGTTCTCTCTTCATCGCCAAGATCAAGCGTTAACTTGTAAAGTTTATTAGACTTTTCAACGTCTTCACAAGCCTTTACAACCGCTACTTTAAGTTGAGTTTTGAAGAATTCGTCAATAGAAATTTGTTCCACGGGTTTTTCTTCCTTCTTTTCTTCTTTCTTTTCTTGCGCCTTTTGGGCTTTGTGGCGTTCAGCCATCATCTTTTCAATCTCGGCAATTTCTTTATTAACGTCAATTCTCGGGAATACCGGCGTTGCCTTAGTAACGGAAATACCTTCTTTTAAAACGCCGAAATGTGCGTTGTCAAAGGTCAATTCACTTTCGCCGTCAATACCGTAGAACGCCAAGATTTTATCGGGTGCTTTGGTGATAAACGGCTTTAAAAGTATTGCGGAAACACGGATACACTCGGATAAAACGTACATAACGGTTTTAAGCCTATCACGCATAGTCTCGTCTTTTGAAATCTTCCAAGGCTCAGTCTCGTCAATGTACTTATTCGCCCTTTGAATAAGTTTGAAAATCTCGGATAAAGCGGTGGGAACGTCAATAAGTTCAATTTGTTCTTTAACTTTATCAAGAGTTCCGTTTAAAAGGTCGATAACTTCGTTATCGAGAGCAGTAAGTTCAGTATAGTACGGCAAAGCACCGCCAAAGTATTGATTTATCATTGCGGTGGTGCGCGACACTAAGTTACCAAGGTCGTTAGAAAGGTCGCCGTTGATGCGCTTTAACAAACTTTCGTTAGTGTAAACGCCGTCGTTACCAAACGGAATTTCTCTTAATAGAAAATACCTAAGCGCGTCACAACCGTAACGGTCAACAAGTTCCTTAGGATCGGTAATTTCCGTCTTAATCTTCTCGCCCTTAGACTTAGAAAGTTTATCGCCACCGATGAGTAACCAGCCGTGACCGTAAACCTTTTTAGGCATTTCAACGCCGAGTGCCATTAAAATTGCAGGCCAAATGATAGTGTGGAAACGAACGATTTCCTTACCCACCATTTGAACGTCAGCCGGCCAGTACTTTTTGTAAAGTTCATCGTGCGAAGTACCGTAACCAAGCGCAGTTATGTAGTTAGTGAGCGCGTCAACCCAAACGTAAACGGTGTGCTTTTCGTCAAACGTTACGGGAATACCCCAGTTAATAGTCGTTCTAGAAACGCAGAGGTCTTGAAGACCGGGCTTTATAAAGTTGTTAACCATTTCGTTAACTCTTGACTTGGGTTGTAAAAACTCGGGATTATCTTCGTAGAGTTTTAAAATCCTATCCGCATACTTAGAAAGGCGGAAGAAATAACTCTCTTCCTTACCCTTTTGAACTAGGCGACCACAGTCGGGGCACTTTCCGTCAACGAGTTGGCTTTCCGTCCAGAAAGATTCACACGGCGTGCAGTACCAACCCTCGTACTCGGACTTATAAATTTCGCCCTTGTCGTAGAGTTGTTTAAATATCGATTGAACGGCTTCAACGTGATAATCGTCAGTCGTTCTAATAAACTTATCATAGGAAATATCTAAGTCCTTCCAAATTTCTTTAAGTCCGTCAACCAAAGGATTGATAAACTCAATGGGAGAAAGACCTTTTTCGCTAGCCTTTTTTTCGATTTTTTGACCGTGCTCGTCAGTACCTGTTAAAAAGAATACGTCCTTTTTAAGCATGCGGTTAAATCTTGCGAGCGCGTCGCAAACGACTGTCGTGTAGCAATGGCCGATGTGCCAGTTACCGCTTGGGTAATATATAGGGGTTGTGATATAAAACTTGTTATTTTCCATAACCTACTCCAAATTAGATAATTATATACTTTCTTTAAAGTATATACCAAATTTTTTATTTTGTAAACCTAATTTTAATGCTAAATCTTTTAACTTTTACATAAGTTAAAATATGAACGTTATTTTTCCTGTAATTATCCTTATTTCAGTAGTTTTTTCACTCTTTTCCTCCCCAGAAATTATGGTTTCCGCGTTTTCAACCGCTACGCAAAAGGCGGTGGACCTTTCAATTTCTCTAATATCCGTTTACGCAGTTTGGCAAGGGCTTGCGTTTTTGCTTGAAAGTAGCGGAATAAGTAAAAAGATAAGCAAGGCGTTTAATAAGCCTGTTAAAAAACTGTTTAGAACTAATAGCGACGACGCCGTTTACAATATCTCTCTCAACTTAACCGCAAACGCGCTGGGGCTTTCAGGCGTTGCAACACCCGCTGGAATTGAAAGTATGCGCCTTCTTGACGAAGAGAAAAACGAACACGGAAAAACTCTACTTATGGTGGTTGCTTGCACTTCAATTCAAATACTTCCAGTTTCCGTTATACAACTTCTTGCCAAGTACGGCGAAAGCCCAAACCTTGTAATACTTTTAATGCTTATTTCAACCGTTTTTTCAACCACACTTGGCGTGTTGCTCACTAAGGTGTTTAAATGATTATATTTTCATATATCTTACCTATTTTCGTTATCTTAATACTTGTCGTTTCGCTCGTTAAAAAGGTGGAAATTTACAAGGTTTTCTCAGTTGGCGTAACTAGTGCGCTAAAACTTATTTTTACGATATTTCCTGCAATTTTAGCGGTGCTACTAATATCGGAATTGTTTGAAAAAAGTGGTCTTTACGGCTATTTTATAAAGGCGTTATCCCCCGTTTTAAAAACGGTTGGAATACCTAGCGAAGTTTATAAATTACTGATACTTAAACCATTTTCCGGTAGCGGAAGTTTAGCACTACTTGACGAAGTGTTTACGCGATATGGCGCAAGCGGATATATAAGCCTTTGCGCGTGCTGTATATTCGGTTCGAGCGAAACGGTGTTTTACATTTCCGCACTATACTACTCAAAATGCAAAAATAAAAAGGCTACTAAAGGGATAATAGTCTCTTTAATAGCCACTTTTATATCAAGCGTGTTCGCTTGTTTTATTTGTAGATTTTTCGTTTAATCGTTATCAAAATTTTCCAATACCGATTTTTTCGCAACGGGCTTAGAGTCACCGTGTTTAACGAAGAACATCGTTACGAACGCAAGCGCTACGCAAATCGACGCGTACGGGAACAAGGGGCTCATATTTCCAACTAAGTCCATAATCGCACCGGATAAAATGGGGGTTAAAACTTGTGCGGACATCGAAGCCGTGTAATACCAACCGGTGTATTTACCAGTGTCGCCTGCTTTTGCAAGTTCAACGACCATCGGGAAGGAGTTAACGTTGATAGTTGCCCAACCGATACCTGCGAACGCAAATAAGATATACATAAAGATGGGCGAACTGTTAGCCGTCATAAATATCGCGATAAAGAACGACGTTGCAAGCAACGCTACACCCGCTAAAATAGTTCTTCTTCTACCAAACTTAGACGCGATAAAGCCAACCGGCAAGTACGCAGCGATAGCACCGCCTTGCGCAATCATTAAGGTAAGGTCGTAACTTTGATGTAAAACGCTGTCAGCGTAAAGAGAGTACTTTGAAGTGATTGCGTTGTAACCCATATACAAAAGCGCAACGGACGCTAAGATTAAAAGAAGTGAGATAAGTTGGGGTTTTGCAAGTTTCTTTGAAACTTGTTCTTGTTCTTTTTCTATAACTTCATCTTCTGGGAAATACTTCTTAGTGTCTTCAAGCATTTCGTTTGCCCACTTGTTTTCTTTAACCGTTAACAAGAACACTACTAAGCCAACGAGCATTATTCCGCAAACCGCTATGTAATAGGGGAAGAAATTATTCATGTGGTCTTGCCCTACTTTGATGAACATACCGAGAACGAGTACTAAGAGACCGCCCGCAGTTCCCATAAGGTTAATAACCGCGTTGCCCTTAGAACGAAGTGGCTTACAAGTAACGTCAGGCATTAAAGCAACCGCTGGCGAACGGAAAGTCGCCATTGATAATAAGGTTACTAAAAGCACTGCGATAAAGAGCCATAAACTGCCGATTAAAGGGATAAAAATAAAGGAAATTATCGCGCAGATCGTACCGAAGAAAATAAAAGTGGTACGCTTGCCGAATCTACTTTTCGTTTTATCCGATATCGCGCCGAAAAGGGGAAGCATAAATACCGCTAAAACGTTGTCAAGCGCCATAATTAAACCGGACATCGTTTGTTTCATACCAAACTTATAAGTCATAAGCATAGGTACGGTTTTATCGTACGCTTGCCAGAACGCCGATATTAAGAAAAATGCAAAGCCTACGAGTATCGTTCTTTTGTAATTGAGTTTCATATATTCACTCCTTATTTTTTATTTGGCTCAAAGCCGTAGATAAGTCGATGACAACTTTCACATTCCTTGATAGCGCCAGACGTAAGTTCTTCCATAAAACTTACCGGCATACTCGTTGCACAGAAAGGACAGTAATTCATCTTTTTCGACAAATCAAGCCCGAACACTATCGGGAATTTTTTATCCTTTCTCCTAACGACGTATTTTTCCATTAAAGCCTTGTCGATTTTTTGTTCGAGATTTTTAAGTTTAGCCTTTAACGAAGAAACTTCTTCCTTTTTAGAATTTTTGAGTTCTTCAAGTTTTGGGGCGAACTCGTCGTACTGCGCTCTCATAACCTTGTTGGTTTGACCGAGTTTGCCGTACTCTTTGTAAAGGTCAGCCATCTCTTTGGAAATCGCGCTAATGGTTTGTTCCATTTGAGATATTTGTGCGCCAACTTCTTGGAACTTCTTCTTCAAGTACTCAAGTTCGCTTTCACTTTCGCAAGTTTCAACCATTTTTTCGTACTCTTTGGCGGTTTCAAGACTGTTTTCAAGTTCTTTTATCGCTATGTTGTAGTTTTCAGTTACCGCTTGCGCTTTACCTTCAAGTTCGGAAAGACTTTCCTTTACCGTTGACAAAAACTTTCTTGCGGACAAGTATTTCTTCGCTTCTTCGCTACCGTTAACTTCGTCTTCTATCGCCTTTAAGTTCTTGTCGATTTCTTGGTACTCTACGATAAGTTTTGTTTGTTCTAACATATTTATTCTCCTATAATCTCGCGAATTAAAGCATATAGTCGTTTTCAACTATTACCGTTTCTAATTCGCGTAATTTTTGATTTGCCCATTTGAAAAAGTGCTTAAATCCGTACATTTCGCTCGAATAATGAGTTACTTGCATTACGCATTTGCCCCTTTTTAACGCGTTTAATATTACGTGGTGCTTGATGTCGGACGAAACGTATAGGTCAACGTCACTAACGTTTTCAAGTTCGTTTTCGTCTAGCCCCGAACCGCAAAACGACGCAATTTTTTCTATTCTTCCTAAAGGGTTGCCAAACGTCATAACCTTGTCGGTTGAAAAGTTCTCAATGTATTTTTCCTTTACGTTTAACAAGGTAGTATCCGTTTCAAACACCCTACCGTAACCCTCGCCGTTACCTAAGTCGTGAACGATTTTCATATCGGTTGCGCCCAAACCCTTGGCTAAGTAATAGTCGATGCCCTCTTTTGCCGAATCGAGATTTAAGTGCATAGATATTACGCCTATTTTAGCGTTTAAACATCTTAAAAGCGGACTGGACGCGTAGTTTAACGACTTTAACGGTGCGAAAATCGCGGGGTGATGCGTAACTATTAAGTTTGCGCCGATTTCTATTGCCTTGGTTATACTTTCGTCGGTCAAGTCGAGAGTGAACACTATGCTTTTTATATCCCCTTCAACGTCGGCTAATATACCAACGTTGTCGTACCCGTCGAGTTTCTCAACGAGCCTACTTGATAGTTCAAGCGGAGCGTATTCTTCAAGCACTTTTAACACTTCGTTAATTTTCATTTTAATATCTTCCTTATTTTGTCAAGCCTAACTTTTGCTTGCTCTTTAGAACTTATAGACGCGGTTTCTAAATTTAAAATATCAAGTAACATCTTTCGTTCTAAATCTAACTTTTCTTCAAACGCTTCGCCGTGGGAATTAAGGTTATCGCGACCAAATAATAGTTCTTCTTCCGAATAATCGTCTATCCCCTCTTCAGCGACGATAGCGTCGTAAAATTTCCCCTTGTCTTTAAAGGTAAAATCTTTTAAGATTTTATAACCGAATAAAACTAGGAATTTGCGCACCTTGTCGGTGTTTTTTTGCGGGGCGAGAACGAGCCTTTTGGGTAAACTTTTTGCGTTTGATAAAATCTTTACGATTTCTTCTCCGCCCATGCCTGCGATGATAACTTCGTCGGGAAGAACGCTGAAATTTTCAAACCCGTCCGACACTAACGCCGTTACCCTATCGCCGTAAGGCTTTAAAAGGTCTATCGCCTTTTGCAAACTCTTTTTAGATATATCCGATATTATTATCTTTTCAAACTTATTCTCTCTTAAAACCATTTCGGCAAGGTAGCCGTGGTCACAACCGATATCGGCAAACGTTTCACCACTACCTACGAGATTGAAAAGAATATCTAACCTATCCATCTTATTCTAAATATTCTTTAAGTTTCTTAGAACGCGACGGGTGGCGGAGTTTTCTAAGCGCCTTTGCTTCAATTTGACGGATACGTTCACGAGTTACGTTGAATTCCTTACCTACTTCTTCGAGCGTTCTGGGCTTGCCGTCGTCAATACCGTAGCGAAGTCTTAAAACCTTTTCTTCTCTCGGCGTTAACGTGTCAAGTATTAAGATGAGTTGTTTTTTAAGCATCGCAAACGCAACCACGTCACTCGGCGATGCGGACTTTTCATCTTCGATGAAAGTTCCTAAGTTACTGTCTTCTTCTTCGCCGATAGGCGTTTCTAAAGAAACTGGGTCTTGAGCGATAGTTTGAATTTCAACTACCTTTTCAACCGTTATTCCCATCGCTTGAGCAATTTCTTCGGGAGACGGTTCTCTGCCGAGTTCTTGGAGAAGTTGGCGGGATACCTTTATGAGTTTGTTGATAGTTTCAACCATATGAACTGGAATTCTTATAGTTCTCGCTTGGTCGGCTATCGCTCTGGTTATCGCTTGGCGAATCCACCAAGTCGCGTAGGTCGAGAACTTAAAACCCTTAGTGTAATCGAACTTTTCAACCGCTTTCATAAGACCTAAATTGCCTTCTTGAATAAGGTCAAGTAGGTGCATGCCACGGCCAACGTATCTCTTTGCGATAGATACGACGAGTCTTAAGTTTGCTTCGGATAAGCGCTTTTTAGCCGCTTCATCACCCTGCATCATCTTTTCGGCAAGTTCAGCTTCTTCTTCACCTGATAAAAGCGCTACTTTACCGATATCTTTAAGGTAAACTTTAACGGGATCGTCCATCGAAACTTCTTTTTCGAGTTGGTTTAACAAATCGTCGTCACGACTAGCAATATCGTCGTAACTTTCGATAATTTCAATGTTCTTTTCCGTGAACGCATTGTATATTACTTCAATTTGTTCAGGGGTTACTTTGTGCTTTTCGATTTTATCCATAAGCTCGTCCGCTTTAACGAACTTCTTATCGCGATAAAATTCGAGTAATTCTTGTGTTAATTCAGTAAGTTTTTCCGTTGATATGCTCATACCTTTCTCCGTTAAATTTTAGATATTTCAGTCGTTTTTTCCGCTATCATTATAGCGAGTTTTGATTTTGCTGTTTCGTCTATCTCGTTTTTATAAAGTTCGTTGAGTTTTTTAAGGTCGTCGCTTAAATTACTTTTCCTAACGACTTTTACGCAGTCTATATAAAAACGCTTTTCTTGTTCAGGCGAAGTTATCTTATCCCCAGCGGATAGTACCGCGTTGAGTTCGGTAAGTCCGTCAACGCCCACCACGTCTTGAAGTTTAGACGGCTCTGTAACGCCAGAGAAAATTATCGCTTCGCAAATACTTTCTCTAACTGCGTCGGTAAAATATAGGTTTGACACCACGCTAGTATCAGCGTACGGCTTTCCGTTTATAACCGCCCACAGTATCGTTCTTTCGGCTATCGACAACCTGTCCGCCTTTTCCGTTTGCTTAACTTCGATTTTAGCGGTCTTTTCTTGCTTGGGAACGGTTACGCTACCACTTTCTAAATCTCTCTTTAACGATTGATAACTTATGCCTGTTACCGCACTTACCTTGTTTAAGAGTTCTTCTTTTAAATATTCGCTCTTTACCGTTTTTATGAGTTCTAAACACTCGGCGAGATATTTTCTCTTATCAGAATCGTCCGTTAAATCTTTTCCGCTCTTTATAAGCGACAACTTAAAGTCAATTAGCGGTTGAGCCTTGCTAAGCAAAGTCCTATACCCTTCAGCGCCGTACTTTCTAATAACGTCGTCAGGGTCTAAACCGTCGGGAAGATTAACGACTTTTACTTCAAAGCCCTCGTCTTCAAAGATTTCTAAACTTCTAACCGTTGCCTTTTGCCCAGCACCGTCACCGTCGTAACTAACCAAAACCTTTTGTGTGTAACGCTTTAATAGTTTTGCTTGGGAAAGCGTTAAACTTGTTCCCATCGACGCAACAACGTTTTTAAAGCCAGCCATATAAAGCGAAATCGCGTCCATATACCCTTCTACCATAATCACGTAGTCTAGGTCTGTCTCTTGGCGAATTTGCTTTAAGTTGTTGACGTTATACAAAACGTTTTTCTTGTTAAATAAGGTGGTTTCAGAAGTGTTTTTGTACTTGCCAAACCCCTTGTCTTCTAATATTCTTCCACCAAAGCCGATAACCTTTCCCATAGAGTTTATTATAGGAACGGTCAGTCTCTCGGCTTGGAAATCGTAGACGCCCTTTTTACCTTGGGTGCAAGCGCCAGCCGACAACATCTCTTCTTCGGTATAACCTTTACTCTTTAAGTGGTTTACTAGTCCGTAATAATCTAGCGACGCGCCTATCCCAAAATGGCGAACGGCCTTTGAGTCGAGCCCGCGTTTATGTAAGTATTCAAGCCAAACGCCAGCCCTTTCATCGCGAAGGTTGTTGGCGTAAAATAGCGCGGTTTCACGCATTAACGAATAAAGCCTATCCTTTTTGCGCCTGCTTTCCTTGGCTTGCTCTTCGCTATAAGAATCGCTTTCTGGAAGTACCATTTTGGCGCGTTCGGCTAAAATCTTAACCGCGTCGTAAAAATCGACGGTTTCCACTTCCTGAATAAACTTAATAACGTCGCCACCCTTACCGCAACCAAAGCAATGATAAAACTGCCCCGGCTCGTTAACCGTGAACGACGGAGTCTTCTCGGTGTGCCCCGGAAGTGGACAGCACGCCCAGTAATTAGTCGACCCCTTTCTAACGAGATTACAGTACCGACTCGCGACTTCTACTATGTTGTTTTTACTTTTGAGTTCTTCTATGAACTTTTCGTCAAAAGTCGGCATACTCTCTCCTTTAATAAATTAAAAACTTTGCGGTATAAATATTTGCGTAAACGTGCTTATCGCATACCTGTCGGTCATCGACGAAAGGTAATCGCAAATAACCGTGTCAAGCGAATAAGTTTTGAGTAGTTCTAGATAATTTTTAGGAAGTTTTTCGTAATTTTCCTTAAAATATCCGTACATACTCGATATCATGTGCCCCGCCCTTTCTTCTTCACGCTTTGCGGTGGGCATCATGTAAACGTTGTCGAACATAAAAGCGCGAAGTTCTTTCATCGCACCGTCAACGTCAGTCGAAAGAGTTATTTTATCTTTGTTTAAACTGTTTTCGTACGCCGAACTTATCATAACGTTGATGCGTTCTCTAGAAGTTTTGCCTAAAATTTTTAAAACCTCGCTAGGTAAATCTTCAACGCTTATGATACCTGCTCTAACCGCGTCGTCAACGTCGTGATTTAAATACGCTATGCGGTCGGATATCGATACAACTTGACCTTCTAAAGTGGACGGCGTAGTCCCAGTCTTGTGGTTTAAAATACCGTCTCTAACTTCTTTGGTAAGGTTAAGACCTTGTCCGCCCTTTTCCAAAACGTCCACGACCCTTAAAGATTGTTCGTTGTGCTTAAAGCCGTTTGGAGAAAGTCTACCAAGAACCCTTTCACCAGCGTGGCCAAACGGCGTGTGGCCTAAATCGTGGCCGAGCGCGATTGCTTCCGTTAAATCTTCGTTAAGCGCAAGCGCGCGCGAAATAGACCTCGCTATTTGCGAAACGTCTAACGTGTGTGTAAGTCTCGTCATATAGTGGTCGCCTTCAGGCGAGAAAAACACTTGCGTTTTGTTTTTAAGCCTAATGAACGCCCTTGAATAAATTATTCTATCCCTATCGCGTTGAAATTCCGTTCGCATAGGGCACGGCGTTTCTTCTTTGAGCCTACCTGCCGTTTGGCTAGATTTTACTGCAAACGGCGATAAAAACGCGTCTTCTTTTTTATAGGTTAATTCTTTAACGGATAAAATTTTAGCCATACTCAATTAAAATATACCTTAAAAAATTCAAAAATACTCTTTTTTGAAAATAAATTTTCAACAAAAAATTTTAAAAACTTTGCCGTTTATCTCGTCAGCCTTTAAAATCTTAAAAATTTCGTCGGCAACTTGCGATGCGGTGGGAATAAAACTTAGCCCATACTCTTTTACGAAATCGAGTTTATCTTGCTCGGTCAAGTGAGAGTTCATAGGCGTGTCGATAAGCCCGAGCGCAACTGCGCAAACGGATATATCGCTACTTGTTAACTCTTCCGCGAGCGCCCTAGTCAAACCTAAAACTGCCGTTTTTGTTGCCGAATACAAAACTTCGCACGAGCCACCTTCAATTCCAAACACGGAAGATACGTTTATTATCTTTCCACCGCCGTTAAGCATTGAAAGTACCGCCCTTTTATCAACGAGCATAGTGCCTTTTAAGTTGACGGAAATAACTTCGTCAATTTCACTATTTTTAACGTCGATAAACGGCTTTTGAACGCTCGCAACGCCGGCGTTTGATATAACCGCCGTAATCTTACCGTACTTTTTTTCGGCAAAACTAAATAAATTTTCAACGTCCGTTTCCAAAGAAACGTCACACTTTACCATATCGATGCCGTGATTTTCCGTTAAAAATTTTGCGCGAGTAACGCTGTGGTTGAAAGTTCCAACCACGTTATACCCTTCACTTTTAAGTTTTAAAGCGGTTGCTTCGCCTATTCCGCTGGACGCACCCGTTATAATTACCGTTGCCATAAAAAATGCAAAAAACCTGACAGACTAAAAAACTCTGTCAGGTAAAAACGAATTATTTTTTAACTCTTTCCATGTAGTCGCCAGTTCTAGTGTCGATACGGATAATATCGCCTTCGTTAACGAACATGGGAACTTGAATGTAAAGACCAGTTTCGATTTTAACTTGCTTGGTAGCGTTAGTTGCGGTGTTACCTGCAACGCTAGGTTCTGCTTCGGTTACCAAGAGTTCAACGAAGTTTTCACATTCAACAGAGAACGCTTTACCTTTGTAAAATTTAACAGTAACTGGATCGTTTTCTTTAACGTACTTAAGCGCGTCTTCAACTTGATCGTAGTTAAGCGGTTCCATATTGTACTCTTCGTCCATAAAGTAGTAAAGTTCTCCGTCGTTGTACGAATAAGTCATCTTCTTAGTTTCGATGATTGCGTTTTCAAACTTTTCAGTCGGGTTGAAAGTAATTTGTAAAACCTTACCGTCAACAACGTTCTTAAGCGTCGTTCTAACGAACGCTGCACCCTTACCCGGCTTAACGTGAAGGAAATCAACGACCGTGAAGATTTTTCCTTCGTATTCGATAGTTACGCCTTTTCTTAAATCGCCTGCTAATACCATATTAAAATTTTCTCCTTGAAAAATATTTTTATTTTTAACCTTTGATAATCAAAAGTTCTTTATCCGTAGTCATAAGTGATACGGCTTTACCGCCTTTAAGCGTTACCGTATCTTCAATTCTTACTCCAAACTCGCCTTCTAAATACACGCCCGGCTCTACTGAAAACACCATTCCATCTTCAAGCACCGTACTTGACCTTGTGTTAAGCGTTGGATACTCGTGAATTTTAACGCCTATGCCGTGGCCTAACGAGTGAGTAAAATATTCGTGCAAATCATAAGTTTTTAAATAATCTCTTGAAATGGCGTCCGCTTGTTTACAAGAAATACCCGATTTTATTTCGCTAACCGCTTTTAAATGCGCGTTTTTAACCGCTTCGTAAACGCTTAAAAACTTCTCGGTTGGCTCACCGAAATATAAAGTCCTAGTCATATCCGACAAAAAGCCACCGTACGAACACCCAAAGTCCATAAGTATAGGCGTGTTTCTAGTTAACTTTACGTCGCCAGTTTTATAGTGCGGGACGGAACTTCCTTTTCCAAACGCCACTATCGTCTCAAAACCAACCCCACCGCCAAGCCTTTTAAAGTTGTGTTCAAGTTCTGCGGAAAGTTCAAGTTCAGTTATGCCTTCTTTGATATAAGGCAAAGTATTTAAAAACGCTTGCTCTGAAATTTCACACGCTTTTTTTATCTTTGAAAGTTGACCTTCGCTCTTTATAGCCGAAATCTTATTGTAATCAGCCGTGTAATCGAATAACTCGTAGCCAATTTTTGAAAGTTCATCGTAAACTTTCGCGCTAGTGTAATCGTAAACGAGCCCAACCTTTTTAACTTGCAATTTTTCTAGCAAATCTTTTAAAGATAATTCCGCTAACAAGTAGCACTCTGCGCTAGATAACTTTTTTGCCGATTCAATGTACCTACCGTCGGTAAGCAAATACTTATCTTCGCCGTGGATAACTAAATACCCGTCGTCAACGTAAAAGTTAGCGTAATAAAAAATCAAATCACCGTCGGTTAAAATAACGGCGCTATCACAAAAGTCACGCATTATGTAATTATATTAACATATTTATATAATTAAGTCAACTGTGAAACCTTAATTTTTGGCTATAAAATGTCTTTCTACTAAAAAAATCTCTTTACTATCGTTTTTCATAAACCCATCACGAAAAACACTTGAAATTATTTTTGAAAAAAGGTATAATACAAATATGAAAAATAAGGAACAATTTAACTGTATCGTTGCAAGTAACATTGCGAAGTACAGAAAATTTAATAACCTTACCCAGCTTGCACTTGCTGAAAAACTTAATTACTCTGACAAGGCGGTTGCAAAGTGGGAAAGCGGTGAAAGTTTGCCAGAAGCGTTCGTTCTTTACCAAATAGCAAACGTCTTCGGCATTACGATTAACGATCTTCTCTCTGAGAAGAAACGCGTTAAAATGCCGTCCACTAAAATCAAGTCGATTATGATACCCACGCTTGCTAACTGTATCGTTTGGCTAGTTGCGTTAATCTCTTTTTTAGTGCTTAGTTCTGCGTTTGAAGGCGTTGTTAGATCTTGGCTTCCGTTTATCGTAGCAATTCCGGTAACGTTTATCTTGTACTTGGTGTTTGCTTGCGTTTATAAAAACCTATTAATGCAGTTTGTTTCCATTTCGGCAGTTATTTGGACTACTCTACTTACCGTCGCGGTATTTTTAATGGGAATTTTAAAGACGGCGTCTTACGTTTACTTAGTAGGTATACCTATCCAAACTGCGTTTATCTTGATGTATCTCCCAAAATTTAAAAAGAATAAAAATAAAACGAAGTCGTTATAACGGCTTCGTTTTTTTACTACAGCATGGGGGCGAAAATTCTAACTAGCGAACATATAAACCTTTGAACAAGGTTATTTTTAATGCTTTCTTTTTTAATGAGTTCTGATTTTTCTATCGTTTGCAAAACGTCCGCCTTTATATCGAAAATACAGTCGGTATCGTAAAGTAAAACTGCGTTTTCAAAGTGGTGAATGAGGGATCGATAATCTAAATTCACCGTTCCTATCATTGCGTACTTATCGTCAACGAGATAGGTTTTTGCGTGGATAAACCCAGGCGTGTATTCGTAAATTTTAACGCCCGCACTCATAAGCCTATGATAGTACGATCTACTCATAGTAAACACGAGTTTTTTATCGGGAATATGCGGAACTATAATTCTTACGTCCACTCCCCTTAATGAAGCGTTTTCTATATCGGTTAAAAGGTCGTTATCAATGATTAAATACGGCGTTGTAATATACGCGTAATCATTTGCCGACGCGAGCATATTTTGAATTGCAGATTTTGCAACTTCACGCTCGTACACAGGCCTTGGTCCATCTCCAAACGGCATTACGTAACCGTTCGTCTTTAAAGCGTTAGTTTTAGGATATAAATCTTGGTTAAAAGAGTATTCTCTTTTAGTGTTAATGGAATAATCTACCGTAAAGAGTTTTGTAAGTTCGTAAACAGGCTCGCCTTCAACCCTTAAACCGTTGTCTTTCCAGTGCCCGAATCTCTCGATTTTATTAATGTATTCATCGGCTAAATTAAAACCGCCGGTGTAGGCAACTTGACCGTCGATTATAAGCATTTTTCTGTGGTTGCGGTTATTAAACTCACCGTCCGCACTACCCTTTAATCGAGAGAACTGCAACGCCTCAATAGAAACTTTTTTAAGCGCTTTTCCATACTCTGCAGGAAGAGTTTGCATACAGCCGATATCGTCGTATAAAACCTTAACCTCTACACCGCTGTTTGCCTTTTCTACTAAGATTTCTAAAATGGAATCCCAAAATACGCCCTTTTGAATAATGAAGAATTCCAAGTAGATAAACTTTTCCGCTTTTTTTAAATCTTCAAGCAAATCTTTACGCAAAACTTCAATATCTGGATAGTATTTTAGTCCTTGTGCGTTAAATAAGTTCGCACCCGACATATTCTTTATCATTTTAAAATGATTATAAGCGGTTTTATCGGCATTTTTAAGATTTTCAAACACGGGTGAATCATCTAAATTATAGCCGTTTCCGTAGGCAAGTTTAAGCCTTCTTCTAAACTTTCTGCTGAGTTTTCTTTGAGAAAACATAAAGTAAAGCATAAACCCTGCAACTGGAACGATCAAAACTATAAAAAGCCAAGGAACTTTATAGTCGGGATTATCGTCGGACGCTATAATTTTTATAATGCACGAAATTTGGGTTGCAAGCGCAAGAAGATAAAAATACGGAACGTAATAGCATAGTAAAACCACGAGCCCTATAATCGCTAAAATCTCTAAAACGATTAAGTGCATCGCAACTAAGAACCTAAGCGGAATATATTTAATTTTCTTCGGTTGATACTTTCTCATTTTCTTTATTTTTCTTTTTGCGTTTATGAGTTATTTTATCTATGAATTTATCAAAAATTTGATTGATTTTTTCAGAATAAATTACAGATAGAACAAGCGCAATAAGTGCGATAACTACGGCGATTATAATAATTACGAGCCCAACGCCTTCGTACGCTATAAACTCGCCCGATAAAAAGAGTAAATTACCGCCTATTGCAACTATTCTAGTTATAAGTTGCGTTGCGAAGAAAAAACTAAACGTTATCGGCAACGCACCTGCAACTGCGCATAGCATATCGTCTGGGAAAAAGGGAAATAAAAACATAAAGAACAAAAACACCCTTTCTCTACCTTTAAGCCTTTTAATCAACGCGTCCAAATTTTCCTTTCCGCCTGCCACCCAGTTAAGATAGGGCTTCCCCACAAGTCTTCCAAGGAAAAATGCGGTTATCGAGCCTGAAATCATACCTATATATAAATACAAGAACGATAGCCACGGTCCAAAAATATAGTTGCCAACGAGTATTATAACGGTTGACGGAATAGGGCTTAAAAGCACTTGCATAAAAGTGATTATTATAAACACTAGCGGACCGAAAATTCCCGCCTTTTCAACGTAGGCTTGAATTTGCTCTCTCGATAGTTCCGTTATTCCAAGCGCTTTAAGTGCAAAATACGCACCCACTATAACGACCGCAACTACGAGTAGTGATATTAAAATTTTTATAATAGAACTCTTTAAATTTTTCATAAGTATTGATAATATATTAGCACATAAAAATAAAAAAATGGTTAATTTTTAGTTAAAGTTTTGTAAAACTACAAAACTCGACGAAATTTTCGCTGTTGATTTCTTTTTAGTTATATGATAGAATATAAAAGATGATTTCGTTACAAACAAGGGGGAATTTTATGAAGAAAATCGTTAACTGGTTGTTTAGTGAAAACAACTCGTCGTTATCCATAGGGTTATTCGACGGTTGGCACTTTTTATATCTAGCAATAATCTTCGGCGGTACTTTTCTTATATGGTTTTTACTCAAGAACAAATCTTCAACCACTAAGGAAAAAACAGTTAGAATTTTAGCCTACCTAACTATCGGGCTCTACGTTGCGGACTTTTTTATTATGCCGTTATCCGATAGTTACAGCGGAATAAGCGCGTATAAACTACCCTTTAATATATGCACCATTATGGCGGTGCTAGTCCCGTTCGTTCAATTTAATAAAAAATTTCAAAAAATTAAAGTTCCGGTTATAACGCTTTCAATAGCGTCGTCACTTATGTGGATGTGCTACCCCGGCTCTGCACTTGGCGGTCAACCACCGTTCTCGTATATAATTTTCCAAACGTTTATGTACCACGGAATACTCTTTTGCTGGGGAGCGACTTGCTTAACCTTAAAAACGGATTCTCTCGATATTAAAAAGATTTGGAAAGAGTTTATCTTTATCTTAGGAATCTTAGTTTGGGCGTTCTTTGGAAATAATATGTTTGATAAAGGTTATAACTGGTTCTTTATCGAAGAGAGTATCTTCCCGTTCCTACCCGACCAAATTATGCCGTTGATGGTAGTTGTTTCTGTGTTCGGCGTTTGCCTGGTAGTATACGGAGCATACTACTTGCTCAAAAAACTAACGAAAAAGTCGTAAATTTACGCCGTGCTCAGCACGGCGTTTTTTAATGGTTAAAATATAAGTCTTGCATTATTTTTGCGTCAATATCTTGAGTTCCAGCGCTCTCGGAAACGACGTAAGGTTCTATCCCCTTTTGCTTTACCGCAATGATAAAATCTTCCGGGTTTGGACCATACTCGGCATCTTCAAAAGTTAAATGCTTTATCTCGCCCTTTGCCGAATACATAATTTTTGAAAAGTGAACGTGCATATCGTTTAGTTTTTGATAGCCGAGCCCACTTTCAATGACGTCAAAAATTTCTACGTAATCGCTAGGCGTTCTAAGTGCGCCTTGCCAAAGTGAATTTACGTGCCCAAAATCAACGCACGGATAGTAAAACGGTGCAATTTTACAAAATTCTACTATTTCTTGAACAGTTCCTATTTGCGCCGATTTACCCATAGTTTCGGGGCAAACTATCATATCGTCAAAGCCGTTTTCGACTATTTTATCGGCTAAGATTTCAAGTCTTTTTTTAGTTAACGAAACAGCCGTTTCCCTATCGAGTTTTCCCTGCGCTGCGGGGTGGAACACCGCCCTTTTCGCGCCCATAAGTTTGCCTATTTTTAGCGAGTTTAAAACGTAGCCGTAGGAATTTTCAACCTTTTGCTCGTCAACGCCGGCAAAGTTGATAAAGTACGGGCAATGAACGCTTATTTCAACGCCAGCGCTTTTAAAACTCTCGCCTATCTCTATCGCCTTTTGCTCGGAAACGTTAACGCCTCTTCCAAACGAGTACTCAAAGGCAGAAAGCCCCATATCCTTTACCCATTTTGCAGAGTTTGAACTTCCCGAAAATCCGCTTGCGTGATACGCTTCACTATTTCCACTAGGACCGAATTTAATCATTTAAACACCTTTTATCTATACTTAGTTGCTCTTTTAATTTATCAAGTGAAGAAAATTTTTTAACTTCGCGTAAAAAACTTTCAAAGTAAACGGTTATTGTCTTGCCGTATAAATCACCGCTAAAACCGTCGATATAAGTTTCAACTACCATTTTATCGCCTAAAACGGTGGGCTGAGTGCCGTAGTTAGTTATTGAATTATATCTAACTCCGTCAATTAATACGAAAGTTTTGTAAACGCCATGTTTAATTTTGAACTTATCGTCGCTAATTAAAATATTTGCAGTTGGAAAATCTATTGTCTTTCCAAGCCCCTTTCCCTTAACTACTTCGCCTGAGATAAAGTAAGCGTTTCCAAGAAAAAAGTTTGCCGTTTCAATTTCGCCTTTTAATAATAATTCCTTTATTTTAGAAGACGATATTTTACCTTCGTTATCTCCTAATAATTCTTCAGTAAAAACTCTATCTTTTCCAAAAAAATTTATCAAGGTTTGAACGTTTCCAAGCGCGCCTTTCCCAAACGTGAAATCAACGCCACTTACGACGCCTTTAATATTATAAAGCAAACTAAGTTCAGTTAAAAATTCTTCCTTTGTTTTTTGCATAAACGCCCTATCGAGCGGTTTTACTATGATTTTTTCGATACCGCAGGCAAAAATTCTACTCGTTCTTTCACTTAAAGTAAAAACGTCTTCAAAAGACTTTCCACCAGTAAAAATAAGCGCGGTTGGAACGAAACCGTTTTGCTTAGCAATAAAAACCGCCTTTTTTAAAACGGCGACGTGGCCTTTGTGAACGGCGTCAAAATAACCGAGCGCAAGTATTAAATTGTCGGGTAATTTTTCACCGTAATTTACAACCATCATAAATCTAAAATAAACGCTTTTATCTTTAATTTTTTATCCGTACTTATTCCAACCCCTACAAAATCGCCGTTTGATAAATAAACGGAATAAGTTCCGTCTTTATAATCAAACTCGAACGGTCTTCCGTTAATGAGTTCTACCGACTCATATTCGTTTAAAGTAACCTTTTGTAAGGTTAAAACGCTATCTGGTTTTATTATTAAAGAAGATAAGTCGTTAGCCGATTTTATATCTTCTTCGTAAAATGCGTTTTCTAAGGTAAACGCTCCGCTTTTAGTTCTTTTAAGCGCAGTCATAGTAGCAAAAGTGTTGAGCGAAGTTGCCATATCCCTACAAATTGAACGAATATACGTTCCGCCTTTGCAAACTATTTTGAAAACGGCTTTATCTTCATAATGTTCAAGCATGGTAATCTCGTCGATTTCAACCGTTTTTGGCTTTAACACGAACTCAATTCCACGCCTTGCCAAAGTATAACCCCTAGCGCCGCCTACGTTTTTTGCACTAAATAGCGGTGGAACTTGGTCAACTTTTCCAACGAGCGACGGAATAACCTTTAAAATCTCTTCCTTAGTTGGAATTTTACCGCCTTGTTTTACGATAACTCCGCCCCTATCTAACGTGTCAGTTTGATAGCCGAAGGTAAACTCAGCGATATACTCTTTTTGTTTATCGAGCATAAAATCAAACAAGCGAGTGGACTTTCCAACCGCGAGCGGTAACACCCCTTCCGCAAGCGGATCAAGAGTGCCCATATGCCCTATCTTGCAACCTTTAAAGAGTTTTTTTATTCTGTTTATAGCATAAGCCGAGGATATTCCACTCGGCTTATAATAGTTTATAAATCCATTCATAAATTAAAGTCTTTGCTTAACGTTAAACACGAGTTTATCAATGATATCTTCCATATAACCGTTAATTAACGCTCCGCTCGCTTGAACGTGACCGCCACCACCGTATATGGACGCTATCTCGTTAACGTCAACCTTTCCTTTACTTCTAAGGCTTATTTTGTATCTGTTGTTGCCAGTTTCAAGTAGCGATATAGCAACTTCAACGCTCTCAACCGTCATAGGATAATCGATAAACCCTTCGGTCATATTGTCGAGCGCACCACTATCTTCAATATCCTTTCTAGTAATCGTCAAAACGCCTACTTTATCATCTAAATAAAGTCTCATCTTAGAAATAACTTTTCCGTATAAAACCGCCCTTTGTTTAGGTTGGTCTTTAAAGTTTCTCTTCATAATGTAGTGTAAATCTGCACCTAACTTTTTAAGTTGCGATGCAATTAAAAGCGTCCTATCGGTCGTGTTTGAGTGGTTAAACGCACCAGTATCAGTTACGATACCGGTAAGGAGCGACGTTGCAATTTCACTATCAATCTGGATATCCATCTTATTTATCAATTCGTAAATAAGTTCGCAAGTTGCAGCCGAGTCTTCAACGTAGTTATACTTTGCGTATCTCGTGTTTGAAACGTGATGGTCGATATTGAAAGTGTTTTTATGCTTGCAAAACTTTCCGTAAAGTTCGGTAAACATATACTCGTTTGCCGAGTCAACCGCGATAAAAGCATCGTAAACTTTATCTTTGCTAACCGTTTTAGAGTAATGCTCGGTTGATTTTATATATTTCAACTTTTCGGGGATATCGTAATGGCACGCTAAATCCGCGCTTATACCCTTTTTGATAAGGGCAAGGCGCAAAGCGGTTGCACTGCCGACGGTATCGCCGTCAGGTCTATTATGGCTGAAAATCAAAACTGATTTCGCTTTTAAAATCTCAGTCGATATCTCCGCTATCGTCATTGTTTTCTCCGTAGGTAAGCCCTGCTAAAATGGTGTCGATTTTATTGCCGTATTCACTCGCTCCGTCGCGATAAAATCTTAGTTCTGGAACGTAGCGAATAGTAGTTAAGCGCGAAAGTTCGCGCCTAATTTCAACGGAAGAGCGGGCAATCGCGTCAAAAGTCGCCTTTGCCTTTTCTTCACTCGTTGAATAAACGCTTAAATAAACCTTGGCGTGCTTTAAATCGGGCGAAACGTCAACTTCCGTTACAGAATACATCTCGGTTGCGCCCTGAATATCAAGCCTAGTGCTTATTACTTCGTAAATAAGTTTTCTAAACTCGCTGTTGAGTCTATCAGTTCTCTTGCCTTTCATAGTTTACGCCTTTTGTTCTTCTACGATATAACACTCGATAAAGTCACCGATTTTTATATCGTCGAACTTTTCAATGGACATACCGCATTCAAAGCCTTGTTGAACTTCCTTAACGTCGTCTTTGAAACGCTTGAGTTGAAGAACGTTTCCTTCACAAATCATAACGTCGTCACGATAAATTCTAAGTTTGCCGTTTCTTACGATCTTACCGTCGGTTACGTAGCAACCTGCAACCGTGCCAACGCCTGTAATTTTGAAGGTTTCACGAACTTCGGCTTTACCCATATAAACGTCGCTAAACTTGGGTGCAAGCATACCTTTGAGCGCCTTTTGAACGTCGTCAATCGCCTCGTAGATAACTCTATAAAGTTTAACGTCGATTTTGTTTTGTTCAGCAAGCGCTTTCGCCTTGGTGTCAGGACGAACGTTAAAGCCTATGATAATTGAATTTGAAGAGTCTGCAAGGTTTACGTCCGTTTCGGAAATTGCACCAACCGCCGAGTGAATAACGTTTACCTTTACTTCTTCGTTGGAAAGTTCAATCATAGATTGCTTAATCGCTTCAACCGAGCCTTGAACGTCTGCTTTAACGATAAGATTAAGGTTTTTAAGGTCGCCGGAAGACACCTTAGAGAATAAATCGTCAAGAGAAATCTTTTGTTGTTCTCTAATCATTTCTTCTCTTTCTCTATTCTTTCTCTCGCTTGCTACGAGTGCGCCGAGTTTTGCTTCTTCAACGGCAAATAAACTGTCGCCTGCGTTGGGAACAGACTCTAAACCGAGTATAGATACGGGCATTGAAGGACCTGCAGTCTTTACGTTTCTACCCTTATCGTCAACCATCGCTCTAACCTTACCAGTAATAGTGCCGGCAACGAGATAATCGCCAACTTTTAAAGTACCCTTTTGAACGAGTACGGTTGCAACCGGACCTTTGCCCTTGTCGAGTTTTGCCTCTACTATGATACCCTTAGCCATACGGTCGGGGTTTGCTTTAAGTTCCTTCATTTCGGCGGAGATAATAACGGTTTCTAAAAGTTCGTCAATACCCGCGCCAGTCTTTGCAGATACGGGAACGAGAGCAACGTCACCACCCCATTCTTCTACTAAGATTTCTTGGTCGGCAAGTCCTTTCTTAACCCTTTCGATATCCGCCGTCGGCTTATCCATCTTGTTCGCAGCAACGATGATGGTAACGCCTGCCGCTTTTGCGTGGTGAATTGCTTCAACGGTTTGTGGCATTATACCGTCGTCCGCCGCTACTACTATGATAGCGATATCGGTAAGTTGCGCACCGCGTGCACGCATTGCGGTGAACGCTGCGTGACCAGGCGTGTCAAGGAAGGTAATAGTTTCGCCGTTAACTGAAACGGTGTACGCACCGATGTGTTGGGTAATACCACCCGCTTCGCCTGCGGTAACGTTTGCGTTTCTAATTCTATCGAGAAGTGAAGTTTTACCGTGGTCAACGTGACCCATAACGGTAACGACCGGCGGACGCTTAACGAGTTTCGTTTCGTCTTCATCATCGTCTTTAAAGCCCTCACTCAATACGTCTTCGGCGGTCTTATCGAGTTTAAGTTCGAGTTCAATGCCGAGTTCCGCAGCGATAAAGCCAGCGGTATCGTAATCGATAGAGTCGTTAATAGTCTTTAAAATGCCTTCTTTAAATAAACGCTTAGTAATTTCAACCGCGGTTATACCTAAAAGTTCGGAAAGTTCTTTAACTGGAATAATTTCCTTATTGATAACCGCCCTTTCGATTTTAACGGTGTTAACCGTTTCTTCTTGGCGCTTATCTTTGCTCTTTCTCAACTTTCTGTAACCAGTCTTGTTCTCGTCGAAATCGTCGATTGATACTTGACCTTTGCTAAGCGACTTTTTATTGATAGCCTTCTTATCGTCGTAATTATTGCGCTCGTTTTTCTTCTTGCCCTGTTGCTTGGTGCTTTCCTTGGGAACAAAGGCAGGCGCACTTGGAGCGGAAGGTCTAGCACCGTTATTAAACGGCTTTCTTTCGCCTTGACTAGCAAAATCTTTCTTGCCCGCGCCACCGTCCGCATTGTAAGTTCTACCTACGTTAGACGACTTTTTAGCCCCCTTGTTAGCGTTATCTTGCTTAGGCGTAAACTCGCGAGTTTTCGGCACGAAAACTCTCTTGCCGTCAATGATAACGATGTTAGGATTATCAGTCTTTTGAATAACGGGGGCTTTGGGCTTTTCAGGTTCTACTTCCACTTTTTCTTCGGCGGGAACTTCTATAGCCTTAGGCTCTTCCTTAACTTCGGGCTCAGCTTTAACTTCAGGCTCTTTAATCGGCTCTTCAACAACCGTTTTTACTGGTTCTTCAACGACTTCTTCAATCGGAGTAGCCGTTTCTTGTGCCCTTTCTTCCTGAGCTTTGAGTTTAGCGAGTTCTTCAGCCTTAAGTTTAGCAAAAGCCTTTGCCTTTTCCGCTATCTTTTTGTCAATAGACTTAGAAAAACCCTTAAAGTCGCCAACGAGACTACTAGCCTTGTTTTCCTTTACGAGATTTCCTAAATTTTTAATAAAACTAAATTCTTTCTTTTCTTCTTTCTTTACTTCCATAAAAGGTTTAATCCCTCCACGAATATTCTTGAAAATGATCGTCCAAATTTTGCAAAATGGCATTTCCAAGCGATTCGTCCTGTATAGCCAAAAGTTTGCAACGTTCTTTTTTAATTATGTCTTCAACCTTGTAAGTCTTGCTAACGACTAGCGGTGCGTTAAACTTTTTAGAAAGTTTAATCGCTTCGTCAAAGGCGTTTTGTGATGCCGTAGAACATATTATAAGCACCTTTACTCCACCCTTAAGCGTCACTATCGCGTTCGCTCCCGAACGCACTTTCCTTGCGCGAATAGCAAAACCTATAAAGGTTAACGGTTTACTCTTTTCCAAAGAATTCCTCCGAAAGTTTAGCGTACACGCTATCAGGAACGTCAACGCCAAACGCAGATTTGAGTAATTTTTTCTTTATTATTTTTTGTGCGCACGCATTATCGTCACAAAGGTACGCTCCACGCCCGTTCATCTTGCCAGTTTTATCAACGGCAAACTCTCCGTCTTTGTTTTTAACGATACGGATAAGTTCTTTCTTGGGCTTTTCGCTCCTGCAAGCAATACAAGTGCGCATAGGAACTTTCTTTTCCGCCATAATCCACCTTTATTATTCAATAACGGGCATTTCAGCGTCAGCTAAAAGTTGTTCAACTTGTCTAAGTTCTTCGTTTGCTTTCGTTTCACTCTTAACGTCAATCTTCCAACCGGTAAGACGTGCCGCTAAGCGAGCGTTTTGACCGTCACGACCGATAGCAAGTGAAAGTTTATCGTCGGGAACTACTACGCGAGCCGACTTTTCGTCAATCGCTGTTACGCTAACTACCTTTGCAGGTGCAAGCGCCTTTGCAATGAATTCAAGCGGGTCTTCACTCCACGGAATAATGTCAATCTTTTCACCGCCGAGTTGTTCGATAACGGCGTTAACGCGCATACCCTTATTACCTACGCAAGCGCCAACTGCGTCAACTTGCGGGTCGATAGAGTGAATTGCAATTTTCGTTCTTTGACCTGCTTCACGCGATACCGACTTAATAACCACGATACCTTGCTTAATTTCGGGAACTTCGTTCTCGAAAAATCTCTTAACGAGTCCGGTTGCAGTACGCGAAACGAGAATTTGAGTGTTTTTACCGATTTGGCGAATTCTCTTTACGTAAACGCTAATTTTATCGTTTAAATTATACGACTCACCGGGAATTTGGTCTTGCGGAAGCATAACGCCTTCAAGTTGACCACCGGAAAGTTCAACGTAAACGTTTCCACCGTCAATCTTTCTAACGATTGCAGATTGAATTTCGTTTTCCTTATCTTCAAACTCGGAAATAGTGTTGTTTCTTTCCGCTTCTCTGATTTTTTGCATAACCACTTGCTTTGCAGTTTGAGCGGCAATTCTACCAAAGTCCTTCGGCGTGAATTCCTTTTCAAAAGTATCGCCGAGTTTATAGGACTTTTTGTATTCCTTTGCTTCTTCAACGGTGATTTGCTTATCGGGATCTTCAACGATATCAACTATTTGCTTGGTAGCAAAAAATCTAATCGAACACTTTTCGTCGTTGAGTTTAACGATAACGTCACTCGCATCGCCCTTAGCGTATCTCTTGTACGCAGAAGTGAGTGCCGACTGCAAAGTCTCTATAAACGAGTCTCTTTCAATGCCCTTGCTCGCGCAAAGTTCGTCAAGCGCGGCAAAAAAATCTTTGTTTACCATATTTTTCTCCTAATTTAAAATTTTAAATTGTTTTGTTTATATTTTTATTTAATTAAGCGCAGTTGCATTAACGGTT
>JAZSOI010000050.1:0-5939 GCA_045536835.1 Christensenellaceae bacterium | reverse complement strand
AAGAAGTTGTTTGGGAATGCAGAAACTGTGGTCACCTTCACACCGGTAAGAACGCTTTAGAAGTTTGTCCCGTTTGCGCACACCCCAAGGCGTACTTTGAAGTAAGAAAAGAAAATTACTAAGAATTATTTTAAAGCGCCTAACTCGTTAGGCGCTTATTTATTAAAAAATTTATGATAACCGATCCAAATTTACTTTTAAGCATAGTTAACACCAAACTTAGAGACGACTACGTTTCTTTAGACGATTACTGTTTATCTGAAGATAAGGATAAAGAAGAAATTATATCGATTTTGTCGTCAATAGGCTACGTTTACGACGAGGACACAAATTCTTTTAAACAAAAATAGGCGGTACGCTTGAATTAAAACTTAAATAGTGATAAAATAGTTTTACCTAAAGGTAAAAAGGTATATATGAAAGGTCTAATTATTCGCAACGCGTATCACGATTACGAACAACTTAATTATCAAGTAGAAAACATCAAGAGTGAACTTATATCTCTCGGCGCAAGCGTTGACGTTTTGCGTAACGGTTACGACGTGTACGTTGATAGAGATTGCAGTTTAGTTTCCACTTTAAAGGCTTACGATTTTTGCGTTTATTTAGACAAGGATAAGTACCTTGGCACGATGCTTGAAAAACTTGGAATTAAAGTTTTTAATCCCATTTCGGCAATAGAAACGTGCGATGATAAAATGCTAACGTATCTTGCGTTATCGGGAAGTGGCATATGCGTACCAAAAACCATTTCCGCACCGCTTTGTTTTACGAGTGGAGCAAAAGTTTTAGAAGAAGACGCTAGTAAGATAATAGATATACTATCATTACCGCTGGTTGCTAAAAAGAGTTTTTCATCGCTTGGAAAGGGCGTGTATTTAATCAATACAAAAAAAGAATTGATTGACTTTATCAATCAAAACCCCTTCGAGCCTAAAATTTATCAAGAATTTATATCTTCAAGCGTAGGGCGTGACGTGAGAATTATTTGCATAGGCAAAAAGTTCTATTCGGCAATCGAGCGCTATTCAACTAGCGATTTTAGGTCGAATGCGGCGCTTGGTGGAAACGCTAGGAAGATATTTCCTTCAAAATCGTTTATTGAAACGGCTGAAAAGGTTGCGTCGATTTTAAACCTTGACTATATGGGGATAGACCTATTATACGGAGAAAACGGCGAGCCTATCGTGTGCGAAGTTAATTCAAACGCGTATTTTAGCACTATGGATAAAGTTGCAGGCGTCAACGTTGCTAAGCGTTACGCTGAATATATAATAAGTAAAATTAAGGAGAATTAACCCATGATTTTAGATGATATTAAGTTTTTATCGAGATACGATTATATCCCGGGCATTAATAAGGCGATAGAATTTTTAAACTCGCACGACGTTTTGACTATAGAGAACGGCAAGTACGATTTAGGTGACGATTGCGTTTGCAAAGTTATGGAATACGTAACTCACGAAGAACCCGAAGAAGTTTTACTTGAAGCGCACAGAGAGTTTTTAGATCTTCAAATCGTGGTTAAGGGCACGGAAACGTTCGTGTTCCAAGCGATAGACCTTGGCGAGCCTGCTACCGAATACGATAAGAAAAAGGACGTTGAGTTTTACGTTGCAAGTTACTTAAATTCGGTGGTTCTTAACGGATCTAACTTCGTTTTAGTATTCCCGAACGACCTTCACGTAGGAAATATTATTGCAGGGGAAGAGTGCAACGTTAAAAAACTAGTTTTCAAACTCAAAATTAGTTGATGGAAACTAAAACTAAAAAGATAAAACTTGGTGGAATACTAAAAACGCTATTCATAGCGCTAGTTCTCGTTATATCGTACGTTATATCGGTGATAACGTCGTCCTTTTACGAAACGAATAAAAAACTGCTTGTATTACTTATATGTTTCGTAGGTGGAGTAGCGTTGTTTTTGCTAATCTACGCGATTTTCTACTTAATAACATTTATCCGCATAGGTAAACGCGCAAAGAAAATGAGTAAAACGGCGATATCGTGCGACGATAGGGCAAGTAAATTCTTTGAAGAGAATAATTACAAGTTCAAATACGACGGAAAAACTACTTTTTCAAGCAACGTTTCGAGGTTAAAAACGGACGCGTTGTCGATAGTAAAAAGCGTTGCAAGCGTTTACGAAAGCGATAGAGATAAGTACTATTATCTAGGCTATACCGTATACGATGCTACTAGCGTATTATACGGCGCACTCGATTTAATTGACAGTAAAATTTCTCCTATATTTAAGTTTTTGCGCGCGGAAGACAAGCCTTTAAAGGTGGTTGAAAATTTGCTTGAAAAGGCGATTGAAGATGAAAAAACTGCCGAGCAACAGGTAGAGCAAAAGAACCCGAGTTTTCTAAAAAAGATAGGTTTAGGTTTCGTTAAAGTAACGGCAAATTTATTCCGTGGAAAAATTGAAACCGCGGTGACTGACGTTGTAAAGTACGTAGGTTTTAAAGCGTTTGAAGTTTACGAAAAGAACGGAAAACTAAAAGTCAAGGAGGCAGAAAATGATTGATTTTCTCTCTTTACTTTCAAACGTTTTATATATCTTTTTAATAGTGTCGTCAATTATTTTCGGCTTATCGTTTGCGGTTAAGTTTTATATGATTATAACCGTTAAAAAGGTCGTTAGAGAAAGTAGTAAAAATTTTGAAAAAATCGAGCAAAACGAAAAAATTTCAAACTGCGAACGCCTTGTAAAAGAGCATATTGATAGATATGTTTCATACTCTAAAATTTCAAAGAAAAACAATTCTATTAAACGCTCGAATAAGGTTAGAAAATTCTTTAAGAAAAAGCAAAAAAGTGAACTTTTAAAAGAAGATACTTTAAAGGATATTTCACTTTCGCTTATAAAGTCAATATCAGCTCAGTTTGAAGGTGCGGGCGGTTATCTTAACTACTCTAAAAACGAACTCATTGAAATGCTCAAAAAGTTATGCACCCGCCTAAACGCAATATTTAGTTCGTCCGGAATAATCTGGCTTAAAACGGTTAAGATTTCTTCCATCGTTCATATAGTAGAGCTTACTAAAACCATAGAAAAATTCAAGGGTAAAACTGGCGTTGTAATCGCGTCGTACTTTATTGATTTTTGCTTTTTCATTTCGCGTTTTATAAGCCCCGTTGGAGCGAGCAAAAAACTCGCTAACAATTTACTTGGCGACGGGCTTTCGTCACTTATTATATCTGCCGTGTTTAACGTCGTTGGCAAAGAGTGGGCGGTTTTATGTTACGAAAAAGAACTTGCTCGAAGCGAACTTAAATCCAGCAAAAAAATTGCTTAAATATCGCAAATTATATTTACAATTTCGCGCGGACGTGTTATAATCATTTGTGGTAATAAAGTTTTTATAGAGTATTGATATGGTAGGTAAGATTCATTCTGTTTTTTCAGGCGGAACGGTAGACGGTCCGGGAATAAGATTCGTTGCGTTCATGCAAGGTTGTCCGCTAAGGTGCAAGTACTGTCATAATCCTGACAGTTGGCTTTTAACTGACGGGGAAGAGAGAACGGTTTGGGACTTAACTCAAGAAATTCTTCGCTATAAAAGTTACTACGGAGAAAAGGGCGGTTTAACCGTTTCAGGCGGAGAACCGTTGCTTCAAATAGATTTCGTAACGGAATTATTAAAGTCCGTTAAAAGTTATGGAATAAACACCGCGGTTGACACATCGGGTTACACTTTTAACCCAAACGATCCTGATTGCGTTAAAAAGCACGAAAATCTTGATAATTTCGTTGACTTATATCTTTTAGATATAAAGCATATTGACGACGATAAGCATAAGGAGTTAACCGGCGTTCACAACAAAAACACCCTTGCATACGCAAAGTGGTTATCCGAGCGTGGTAAGCGAATTTGGATTCGCCACGTTTTAGTTCCGGGATACACCGACGATAGCGAGAGTTTGCAAAGGCTTGCCGATTTTATAAAGACAATAAACGTTGAAAAGGTTGAAGTTTTACCGTATCACACGATGGGCGAAGTGAAATATCAAAAGTTAGGTTTAGACTATTCGCTCAAAGGCGTTGAACCGCCGTCGAAAGAATCGGTAAATAACGCGAAGAAGATTTTAGGAGTATTAAAGTGATTAACGATTCAAACTACAAGGAAAAGTTAAAAGGTCTTCAAGTGATTGAAGTTAGCGGAGAATCTTGCGCTAACTGTCTAACTTTAATGCCCATGCTTTTTGAAGTAGTCGGTGCAAGGGATAATCTTTCCCTTTTGCATATAGAGGCCGACGAAGATACGAAAGGCTTTTTAGAAGAGTACAAAATCGAGAGAGTTCCAACCATACTTCTTCTTGACGACGGTAAGGAATTTGCAAGGGCAGTTGGTTTTCAACCTCAGGAGATTTTTGAACTCTGGATTGACGCTATGGTTGAAGAATACTTAGCGAAAAAACAATAAATTTAGGTAACAAGGCGAATTCGCCACGATTATAAATACTTTTTAAGGAGTAACAATAATATGAAACAATACAAAGGTTGGGAAGGTTTTATTCCCGGTAAGTGGAGTAACGATGAAATTAACGTTCGCGACTTCATTCAAAAGAACTACACCCCGTACGATGGAGACGATTCTTTCCTTGCTCCCGCAACGGACGCTACCAAGAAACTTTGGGAAATGGTAATGGAACTTTCTAAGAAGGAAAGAGAGAACGGCGGTGTATTAGACGCAGATACTTCGGTTGTATCTACTTTAACTAGTCACGCTCCTGGTTATATTGACAAAAATCTTGAAAAGATCGTTGGTTTCCAAACCGATCATCCGCTCAAGCGTTCTTTACAACCTTTCGGTGGTATTAAAATGGCTGCGGAAGCACTTTCTATGTACGGCTATGAAATCGATCCTAAGGTAAAAGAAGTTTTCACTAAATATAGAAAGACTCACAACGACGGTGTTTTCGATGCTTATACCCCTGAAATGAGAGCAGCTCGTTCTTCTCACATTTTAACCGGTCTTCCCGATACTTACGGTCGTGGTAGAATTATCGGCGACTATCGTAGAGTAGCGCTTTACGGCGTTGACTACCTTATCAAGAAAAAGGAAGAAGACAAGGCTATTATCTGTGGCGAAATGACTCCCGATAAGATTAGAGATAGGGAAGAAATTTCCGAACAAATCAAGGCGCTTAAAGGTCTTAAAGAAATGGCTATGTCTTACGGTTTCGATATCAGCGAACCCGCAACTACCGCTCAAGAAGCAATTCAAGCGTTATACTTCGGTTACTTAGGCGCAGTTAAAGATCAAAACGGCGCAGCGATGAGTATCGGTAGAAACTCTACTTTCTTAGACGTTTATATTGAAAGAGATATCAAGAAGGGTATCCTTACTGAAACTGACGCGCAAGAACTTATGGATCACTTCATCATGAAACTTCGTATGGTAAGATTCATGAGAATTCAGTCATATAACGAACTTTTCTCGGGCGACCCCACTTGGGTAACCGAAGTTATCGGTGGTATGGGTGTTGACGGTAGATCTTTAGTTACCAAGAACTCTTACCGTGTTCTTCACACTCTTATCAACTTAGGACCTGCACCGGAACCCAACCTTACGGTATTATGGTCTAAGAACCTTCCCAAGAACTTCAAGAACTTCTGTGCGAAGATTTCTATCAAGACTTCGTCTATTCAATACGAATCAGACGACCTTATGCGTCCTGAAATGGGTGACGATTACAGTATCGCATGTTGCGTATCTTGTATGAAGACTGGTAAAGACATGCAGTTCTTCGGCGCTCGTGCAAACCTTGCTAAGTGTTTACTTTACGCTATCAACGGTGGTAAAGACGAACTTATGAAAGATAAAGTTACCGGCAAGCCCATGCAAGTTGGTCCTAAGTATCAACCTATCACTTCTGACGACGCGCTTGACTTTAACGAAGTTATGGATAAGTTCGACGATATGATGACT